>CAUDEQ010000020.1 GCA_958448635.1 uncultured Bacillota bacterium
ACCGCTGTAAACTCATCCTTGCTCTCCCACGGGACGTTACCTGAAAATCTAAGCTCTACGATTATGTCAGGGTCCTTTTTAAGATCTATCAGTGCTCTGCTGTTTTCCACCATGTCCACAACATGTATTCGTCTCTGCTTCAGCAACTGATAGTTGGTCACGGCATCATCTGTCTTCGGCTTTCCGTCCACCAGGATCACCGTTACATCATAGCCGCTTTCATGCAGCCTGCGTGCAACGACAAAGCCGTCACCGCCGTTGTTACCCTTTCCGCAGAATATATACGCTATGCCTGCGATTTTCTTTCTCTGCACAGCCTCGCTGAAGCTTGCGCCTTTGACAACTACGTCTTCAATGCTGGCAGTCTTTGTGGCAGCCTTTCCCATATCCTCCCTGACCGCTCCCAAGTATGCAGCTCTTTCCATGATTACCGAGGCCGCCCCTGCTCCGGCGTTTTCCATCATCTGATAGTATGACAGCCCGCTTTCGTCAGCTCTTCGCTCAAGGAGCTTCATCTGACCGCATGTAACGAAATGTTCACCGTTCTTTTTCATATCAGTCCTCCATAACCGAAAGATCAAGATGTTCGTATCCTGCCAGAAGCTTCTCCATTACGTCCTTTATCTCTCGACAGCCGCCTTCCCTGTCAGAAGCTATGTTCACAGGCATGATAGGATCGTGAAGTGATTTCCTTATGAGGCACCAGCCACCGTCGAAGCTTATCCTGACGCCTTCATAATTGGGCTCTTCCAAAGACATCTCCTTGGAATCCCTTATGCGCTGCTCCAGCTCTGCAAGGATCCTGTCTCCATACTCACCGAAATCGCCGCAGGTGATGGGGATCCTTATCTCCTTCTCATCTGCCGGCTCCTGCAGCTCCTCTATTACGCTGTCCAGCGTCTTGCCTTCCCTTTTAAGCCTTGCAGCCTTTATGACTATCTTCACAGCCAGGTATGCGCCGTCATCGAGAAAATAATTTTCCTTAAAGGCCGCATGTCCCGATGTCTCTATGGCCAACTGGCTGTCGATTCCGTTTTCATTCAGCTCCAGTGCCTTATTGATCACGTTCCTATACCCTCTTTTGTATCTCAGGTGCTTCAGACCCAGTTTTTTCTCCAGGAATTCCGTCAGCTGTCTGCTTGTGATGCTGTCGGTAACCACCGTAGTTCCCGAATGAGCCTCAGCCACCAGCGCAGCAGCCATGGCAACTATACCGTTTCCGGCTATTTCCCTGCCTCTGCCGTCAACGGCTGCCGATCTGTCCACATCGGTATCGAAGATGAGTCCGAAATCTGCACCGCTGGACAATGTCTTCATGGATACAGAGTGCATGGCGTCCTTGTCCTCCGGGTTTGGCGCATGATGCGGGAATGTTCCGTCAGGATCCAGGAACTGACTGTCGCTTATATCTGCCCCCAGCGGCGCCAGCACATCTCTGGCAAAGAAGCCTCCGCTGCCATTGCCTGCATCCACGACTATCTTCATTCCGGCAAGAGGTTTTTCACCCTGCTGCACACCGTCTATTATAAGCTTTCTCAGATGCTGACAATATACGGGCATCAGCTCTGCCCTTTCCGCTGCAAATATTCTCTGTCCCAACCTGTGCGTATAGCCGTCAGCATTGGTCGGCTCTCCCAGCACATCAATACCGCTGTTTTCATCCTCCGCATATTTCAGAATCTCCGCAATATCCGCCTTTTCCAGACCACCCTCTCCCGTGAAGAACTTGAATCCGTTCCTGTTGTAAGGCAGGTGGCTGGCTGTTATCATTATGCCTCCATCGCATTTGAACTGAGGAAAAAGCGTGGCCATAAACATGGCAGGAGTAGATGCAAGACCGCAGTCGTAAGCCTTGATCCCATACGGGCCAAAGCCGTCCATGAGTCCATCGAGAAGCCTTTTGCCCGACACCCTCGGATCTCTTCCTATGGCAATGGAAATCTCCGAGGCCTTTTTACCTGTCTTTCTGCACAGCCATATGAGGAAACCTCTTGCAATATCCTTTGCTTCGTCAGGAGTAAGGTTCGGATTTTCTCCCGGCACTCCTGTAAGCGATATCCCTCTGATGTCGCTTCCGTTCTGAAGTTTCTTGTAGTTTTTCATATTTTTCTCTCCGCTTTTTTTCTGTACGATACTCTCATTATTATGAATAAAATCAGGAAAATACCGCCTGCTGCAGCTCCCGCCACAGCTACGCCGGTAAATCCTTCCGTCATCATAGTCAATATCATTTTCTCAGAAGGCGATACGGCGGACTCCACCATCCAGCCTGCTCCCCTCATCACCAACGGCAGCGCTGCATATGCTGCCGCAGCTACAAAGGTCACTATGGCACACCACAGCAATCCCAGCCTGCTCCTTCTGCACATGAAAATGATGCCTGCGCACAAGGCGAGACATACGAGCGCCATGAATATCCTAAAGCCGCTGCTCATCAACTTCTTTACAAGCTCTGTCGGCTGCGCAGCATTTTCAGTCATGCTGCCGCTTACAGCCTCGTACCTGTTCACCTGACTGTCTATAGCCGCAGTCAGGACAGGCGCTTCTTCCTTCACCGCCTGTACGATAAGCTCCGCCTCAAGAGGGCTTATGTCGTAGCGTCCCGATGAGATCACCTCGTCCACGCCCTGTGTAAGAGCATTTGTAAGCTCGTCATATGCCACCTCCTCATGAGGCTTGCCGTAAATCTCCGTGTCCACCGCAGCAGTCAGATAATCCACAAAGAAGTCTTCCATCACTTCTGTGTGAAAGACTTCTTTTGCAAATTCTCCGTATATTCCTCCCATATTCACCGTATTCTCGGCGATAGCTTCCTCCACCAGACTGTCGATCACCTCCGATTCGACCAGCGAGCCCTTTATCGTCTTCTCGGATAAGGCTATGTCTGCTGAAAACAGCCCCATGAGGATTCCTTCTGCCGCCAGCAGCACTATGCACATGAGTATCGTCAGTACTGTTTTAAGCGGTTTCATTGAGTTTTCTCCTTAATGTCGTTTTTCAATATCAATCATCCCAGCCATCGTGCATGTCATCGTAATCCATGTGGTCGATATCCTTGCTCATTATATTCCCGGATGCTCCATTGATCTCAAAATCGTATTCGTAACCATTATAACGTATTTCTATATTATATTCCAGTATACCGTCATCATAATCAGCGTAAGCCTTTGTTATATCTGCAGCCGATGCTCCCGATACCTGAGCCAGTGCGATTTCCTTCGCTCTTTCAAGGCCTATATCTGCTGATGATGACGCTCCTGCTGCGGAGCCGTAATTTGAGTGGTGATAATCAGATGAGCCTGCCGGCTGTCCTACCACGCCTGAAGATGTTCCCGAAACTGCTGCGCCGTAATCATCTGCCTTTTCCTTGTTTCTGTCGAAGATCGTTCCGTCCTTGGCCGATATCTCGAAATCATATTCATATCCGCCGTAGATGATTTCCACATCGTATTCGTATCTTCCGTCATCCGTATCCTTCTTGAACTTGGTTATGTCGGATTCAGATGCTCCCTTTACCTCTGCCAGTGCGATCTGCTTGGCTTCAGCCTCACTTATGCTTCCGCCGCCTGCCGCATTTGACGCATATACCGAAACTCCTGCTGCCAGCAGCACTGCCACTGCCACAAGTATGCCTATCTTTACCGATTTCTTCATTGCTTTCTTTTCCATTTTATATCCTCCTTTTATATCGCTTTTAATTTGTGTTTTCGTTTATCATGGCTTTATAATAACTGCCGCTCATTAAACGAAAATTACTTCAACATTAAAAACGGATTAATTTTTAGGATATAAGATTAAAAAGCGTTAATCGTCGATTTCCCATTTGAGTATGTTGCCCGTAGCTCCGTCAACCTCGAACTCATACTCATATCCATTGTAAAAAATGCTTCCTTCGTATTCAATCCGTCCGTCGTCCACGTCTCTTTCCATTTCATATATGTTTGATACGGTAGCTCCGGGAACCTTGGCAAGAACGATGGATTGAACCCTTTCCAGACCTATATCCGCCCCTCCGTGGCTGTGAACATGTTCTGTCTGTACCCGGCTTACGCTGCTTGAAGCTGCCGTAGAGGAATCCTGCGCCGACACAGTGGCCTGCGTAGTCTCTACTGTATTTGAGCCTGCTCCGCCTCCGCCGCATGCCGTCATGATGAACACTGCCAGCGCCATGGCCATGACAGCAGCCGTTATCCTGTTCGATTTCTTCATCATTAATCCTCCGTCTTAATATCAGGTATTGGGAAATATACCTTAAAACAGCTTCCTTCTCCGGTAGTGCTGGTCACCTCCGTCCTGCCGCCGTGAGCCTTCACCAGTGCGGCTACCATGGCAAGCCCCAGACCTGAGCCCTCCTCGCTTCTGGACTCGTCCGCCCTGTAAAATCTTTCCCAGATCCTGTCCAGCTCCTCTGCCGAGATACCTATTCCGTCATCCTCCACCGAACATACAGCAAAATTTCCTTCCCTGAAAAGCGACAGCGCAACTCTTTTACCGTTTCCGCTGTATTTCACCGCATTGTCCATCAGGTTCAGCAGTATCCTTATTAACATTGACTCATCGCCTATGATATCTATGCCATCTTCTATGTCTGTCTCTATGGATATATCCTTTTCCGACGCCACAGCCTCCTGCTGTTCCGCCACCATGTGGCAGACCTGATCAAGAGATACCTTGTGCTTCTCAAATATCAGCCTCCCTGCATCACTTCTCGATAAGGTGAGCAGCTCGTTTACAAGGTTTGACATGCGCCTCGCCTCGTTATTTATCTTCTCCAGCGCCCTGACTCTGTAATCCTCGTCTTCCAGCGCATAGTCGCTCTGGGATATTATTACCGCCAGCGGTGTTCTCAATTCATGTGAAACATCTGAGGTGAACTGCTTTTCCTTTCGGAATACAGCCTCCAGTCTGTCAAAGAGGCTGTTAAAGGTCACTGCCAGAGCCGATATTTCGTCGACAGCCTCGCCCTTTTCCGACATTTCACCATGTCCCAAGGCCACTCGCCTGGACAGATCGCCGTCCTCCCTGATATCCTCTACTGTTCTGATTATATCCCTTACAGGTCTGAATGCCCTCCTGGTGATGATGTATCCTCCCAGAGCCGCTATTATCACCAGTACCGGAAAGGCGATGGCTGCCAGCTTAAGCACGAATGAAAATGTGCTTTGCTCGGCAAAGTCCTTGACCATGCCTCTGACCCATACCGACTGACCGTTGACCTGAAACATGCTGTCGTACACATACCATATTTCTCCGGCTTCATCTTGAAGCTTTATCACTTCCTTATCCTTGAGCTCCGGCAGCATATGGGACAGCTCTCCCGGTCTTCTTCCCTCGACAAGATCTCCGTCTCCGTCGTATATGCTTATATATACTCCATCCTCATAAAAGCTCAGCTTGTCGTCTACTACAAAATCCTCTCCGTAGCCCTCCACCTCTTCGCTGGCATCAGCCACGGAATCCATCAGTACCGCCTTGGCAGCCTCACTGGCACGTACGTTTCCTATGTATATAAGTACTCCCATGAAGCATCCGGTAATGAGCAGCATGAAGATCGTATACCATATGGTCAGTCTCTTTGTGATGGAAATCCTTCTCATTTAACCATATACCCCACGCCTTTTACTGTAATTATCTTCTTCTCCTCGAAGTCACCATCCACCTTTTTTCTCAGGTGATGGATATACACATCTATAACGTTGGAGCCTCCGTCGTAATCGTAATTCCATATGTGATTTGCCAGCTTGTCTCTGGAAAGCACGCGGCCCTTGTTCTGCATGAGGTATTCCAGTATGTCGAACTCCTTGGCAGTGAGATTGATTTCCTGCCCCGAGCGCTTCACCACCCTGGAGGTTGAGTCCAGCTCCAGATCACCTGCTGACATCACGCTGCTGGCTCTCTCTCCGCCGCGGCGTACTATTGCCCTAACCCTGGCCATCAGCTCATCGAAATCGAAGGGCTTCACCAGATAATCATCAGCGCCTGCATCAAGACCTGCCACTCTGTCCTCCACCGTTCCCAGAGCGGTGAGAAGCAGCACCGGAGTTTTGTTTCCGGCAGAGCGCATTTCCTTCAGCACGCCTATACCCGTAGTTCCGGGAAGCATGATGTCAAGTATTATGCCGTCGTATTCCGCACAGCGTATAAAATCCAGCGCCTCGTCTCCCGTATAGCATGCATCCACAGTATAATGCTCGTTGTTGAGCTTTCTTACTATTATTTCATTAAGGTCCTTCTGATCCTCTACTACAAGTATCCTCATCAGTCTCCCTTTCTTTTCATCCTGTCCCTTACCCTGACTCCTCTGTTACCTAATTATATTTAAGTTTTTCTTTGATTTCAATCGTTTAAAGCAATTTATGCCGCCTTATTTTGCAGTAAGGCAGCGTACGCAGGAGCAAGCGGCTGTTTATCCGATAATATCATCTTACCTTGTAATATTACGGAAGATAATGTGAAGACCTGCACAAATACATGGAAAACCATGTTTTGTACAGGTCTTTTTCAGATCAACATCGTTTACATTTTATTAATTGCTGCCTCACTGTTTCTCAGCGGGCTTCAGACCCCCGGATACAAAATCCAGATATTTGTCGTAAGCCTTTTCCCAGCTTTTATATCTCTCATCTCCCCTCCTGTCGGGAAGCTCGTAATTCTCATTTATATATTTCACCAGATAATCGGTATATTTCTCCGCACCCACGTAATTGACGTGCTTGCTATTGTAAAAATCATGCTGCCAGTCCAGACCCATTTCATCCGTTATCTCCCGATGATTGCAGTCCAGCACCGTATATCCTCTGTCCTCCACCATCCTTACTGCCGTGTTGAACTTGGCCTGAACATCATTTCTCATGGCATAAGGCGAAAGCACGAACAGCACCTCTGCATCCATCTCATCGCACTTGTCCAGCACATCGAGCAGCGCCCTTTCCATTTCAGGAGCCAGCTCCTCGTATCCATCCGTATATTCAGGAGGATCATACGGCTTCTGGGTCAGCGTCATGTCGCTGAGTACATATCCTTTGGTGGTGTTCTTTACAGGCCATGGTTTGAAGTCCTGAATAGTTATCTCTCCCGAGCTGAACCTGCTGTGATATTTCACTATCGGTATGAGGTAGTCCACAGGGCTTTCATCTATATTGCTCAGCTCTCCCGTGGCGCCCTCCGTATATTCCAGTGCCTTGTCCAGTGCATCGTATTTATTGGCAGATGGCGGCATGCTGTCGGTGACACGTCTGATGTGCGCATCTGTGATATCGTTCTTTGTTTTGAGTACGTTTCGCAGCTCTATTATGTAAAGGTGCGGAGTCTGGGTCTTTTCCACCTCGTCTATCAGATTCGGCACGAACATCATCGGAAGTCCCATGGTGGCCAGATCATATGCTGCAATGCCGGCATCGGTATAAGCCTTTGGCGGTATGAAATACCTGTTGGTGGCACTGGTTCCCAGATAGATTACATCTATCGTGTTTTCCTCCTCAGCATAGAAGCCGTTGAATATCTGCTTGTTGGAGTCGGAATTCCCTATGGTGAACACCCTGTTGAGGTACACAAAAAGAAGTGCGGCAATGATGACGAACACCACTACCCGCACCGCTTTATTTTCATTTAACAGTTTTTTGATTTTCGTTACACACATACTTGTACTGATCCTCTGTCGTTATGATGGAGAGACTGTCACTGCTCTTCGCTCTCCTCCCAGAGAGCATCGTTGAAAAGCTTCCACATCTGACCGTAGCCTTCCGAAGCCGGAGAAACGGGCTTCGGTATGGTGTTTTCAATGTCCAGCTTGATTTCTCCCTTTTTCGACATCAGAAGGACTCTGTTTCCCAGCACCAGAGCTTCCTGGATATTATGGGTGATAAAGATGACCGTGGCGTTTTCCTTCTCCTTTATCCTCAGCAGCTCCTCCTGAAGCTTATTTCTCGTCATGGCGTCAAGACTTGCGAAGGGTTCATCCATGAGGATTATCTTGGGATTCAGAGCCAGCGCCTTTGCAATGGCAACTCTCTGCTTCATGCCTCCGGACAGCTGATGAGGATAGAGCTCCCCCTTGTCACCCAAGCCCACAAGCTCCAGATGCTCTCTGGATATTCTTTCCAACTCCTCCTTGTCTTTCATACCATTGACCTTTAAAGGATATTGTATATTATTTTTGACGGTTTTCCAAGGGAAAAGTTGGTCAAAGTTCTGAAACACCATTATTCTGTCGATTCCCGGTGCGTCGACACGACTACCCTCCACCAGGATGTCTCCCTCGTATGATTCAAAGCCGGCAATACATCTTATCATCGTAGTCTTGCCGCAGCCTGAAGGTCCCAGGATACAGAGAAAATCTCCCTGATTAACAATGAGATCCAGCCCGTCGATGATGTTTCTGGAATCCGGGGCGTCGTGGTAGTTCTTCACCAGATTTTTTATCTCAAGCAGCTTGCTCATCTTATCATCCCCCATTTCTTAACGGTCTTTCTCTCAACTGTTCTGAACAGTCCGTACTCTATTATAATGCCGATTATTATTATCACTATCAGGGCAGCAAATACTCCTGCGATATGTACGTTGGTTCTCTGCAGGAAGATGAACCAGCCGATGCCGGCTCCCGCTCCTGTCGTGCCGAAAATCATTTCAACGCTGATAAGTCCTCTCCACGCTCTGGCCCAGCCTACCCTCATTCCCGACAGTATGCCGGAAAAGGCTGCGGGAATATATACTCCCCTGACCAGGCTCAGCCCCTTCAGACCGATATTCCTGCCGCTTTCTATATAAATACTGGAAATCGACTTGAAGCCGTCCATGATGCTTCTGGACATCGGCCATAAAATGGAGTGGATGACTATGACTATGATGGCTGCCTCTCCTATGCCGCACCACATTATGACCAGCGGCAGCAGGGCCACTCCCGGCAGCAAATCCATTATGGACACTATCAGGTTGTATATATGGTGGAAGATTCTGCTGACTATGGCAAGGCTGGAAAATACGAAGGCCAGCACTATACCTATCACCAGTCCTCTTATGATGAGCCCCATGGAGTACAAGGTGTATGACATCAGACTGCCGTCTCTAAAGCCCTCCACGAAGGCGGTTCCTATATCGGGGAGAGACGGGAATATCAGCTCCGGAAAGACGCTCATGGAATACACAATCTGCCACGCTGCCAGAAAGCATATTATGAATATTATCTGTGTTCTTATTTCCTGTTTCGTTTCGTTTTTCATGGCAGCTTAATTCCCCTTTACATTGTCGAAGGCTATATCGGAAAGCTCCTTCGGCGCATCGTTCTTGAGGAATCCGTTTTCAGCCATGAATCCGGCCATATCCAGGACGCCCTTTGTCTCCGTCGAGTATACGCAGGCAGGGTCATTGAGCCACTCCAGCATGGTAGCTGCATCTACACCTTCGTTTTCACAGAGAAGCTCTGCTGCCTCCTCCTTATTGTTGTTTATCCAGTCTATGGCTTCTGCCAGCGCAGCCACCACTGCATCATAAAGCGCAGGATTGTTTTCCTGAAGCTCCGTAGATGCCAGCGCCAGAATAAATGAATTTCCTTCAGGCCATACAGGCGCAATGGCGTCAACCTCTGTCATTCCCTCAGCTTCCTCCTTAAATGTATACGGTGATGTTGTCAGCTGCAGCTCCACACTTCCTGAGAGCAGCGAAGACATCCCGTCGGGATGTGCCATGGCAACGATGTTGTTGTCCAACGCATGGGCGTCTCCCAACTGCTGATCTGCAGCCATGGCCAGCAGTATATGCTGTATGCTGTTGATATTGACGAGGGCTATCTGCTTGCTTCCCACGTCCTCCAGCGTCTTGATATCAGGATTACTTGTCATCAGCTTGTGAGGCTGTGCAGACATGTTCGAGCATATCTTCACAGGCATCCCCTCCGTGGTTGTAGCTATCACTGCAGGAGCTACTCCCATGGCTCCGAAGTCTATGTTTCCTGATGCAAATCCCTCCGTTATGGCCGAACCTGAATTCAGCGTAGACCATTCGATGTTCACATCGCCGTCGTAATTCTTCTCTATGAGACCCTGCTCCTCCATCACCAGAAGAGGCGCATATGCCATACCGTGCTGCTTGGCGATGGTCAGTGTCGCCGTGCCGCCCTCGTTGTCACCTCCTCCGCAGGCGCAAAGCGCCAGCATCATTGCCGCCGCCATGGTGACCATGGCAATTTTCTTGATTTTCTTCATTTTCTTCTCCTTTTTGATCATATTGCTTCAATGTGGGAGCTATCTTCTCCCCATTTCTCATCTTAGGTTTTTCTTCAGTATGTCTATAAATGCCTTCGCCGCTGCCGGCAGGTACTTCTGAGAGGAATAAACTGCATACAGCTTCCTCCTGCAGATCTCCTCATCTGCCATGTAGAGCTTCGGAAACTCCCTGAAATTGCTGTGCTTGATGGTACTCTCCGTCATGAGGGATATCCCGACTCCCGCCAACGTCAGATTATAGCTAGTCATGGTCTGCTCCGCCATCACCGCCTTTTTCGGCTCAAAGCCGAAACGCCTGAACAGTCTCGACATGGTGTGACCTATGTGCTGATCCTGCTTCAGAAGTATGAAGGTGCTGTCCCTGAAACCGGTGAAATCCACCTGGGGCAGCTCACTGCCGCAGCTTCCCGCAAGGACAGCCTCCACAGGTATCTGCCAGCGCTCCAACTCCCGGTTGATATCCCATTGGGGCGGTACGCACAGAAATATCTTCTCCTGGAGCAGCTCCTCATAGCTGAGCCTGTCGTCCAGCTTCAACGTAGGTGCGATGAACATATCTATCTGCCCATTGAGAGCCTTCGCCGATATTTCAGGTATATTGCCGTCTACTATATCAAGCTCTATGCCGGGATACCGTTCCGTAAATTCCGCCACAGCCTTGGGGAGATAGCTGACATTGAAGGAGGCTGCTCCGCCCACCGTGAGATGACCTCTTTTCAGCTCACCTATATCAACGATATGCTGTGCGAACTCCCTGGAAAGAGCCTGATATCTGGCTGCATAATCCAGATACACCTTCCCTGCCTCCGTTATCTCAAGCGGCTGCTTGGTTCTGTCGAACAGTACGACACCCAGAGACTCCTCCAGCTTTTTGAGCTGAGAGCTGAGGGCAGGCTGGGAGATCTTCAGATGCTCCGCCGCCGCCGAGATATTTTTAGTCTCTGCTATGGCCTGTATATATTTTGCTGATGAAAAATAGCCCATATTATAACCTTTCACTTATATTATTATAATTAATTTATTATACCACGGCTATTCTACTTCCGTTATGTGAAATTTGTGTGAGTTTTCCTATAAAAGACTTGTGTTTTGATGTATAATTTAATAATTATAGAAACGTTCTGTAAAATTATTTTACTTTGATCAAGGAGACATGATATGAAATTCTTTCCATCTGTAGTGGAAAACATCGTAAACCACGCCGCAGCCATGCCTGACAAGCTCGCCCTTGCAGACAGCAGACAGGCACTCACATATGGCGAGCTTTGGAAATGCATATACGGGTTGTCGCGAAAATTCGGCGACATGGGGATCGGATACGGAAAATGTGCAGTAGTCGAATGCAATCAGAGCGTCGACTACATGATATGCGGCTTGGCGATACAGCTGCTGGGAGGGGTCTTCGTTCCTCTCGAAAAAAACGTGGCTTCCGCCAGAGCTGTGGAGATCATAGACGACACCGAAGCGCTCATATATGTCAGCAAAGCGCCGCTGCCGTCAGAGCTGCATAAGGGAAGCATACCTGAGTTTTTCAATATAGACGACTGTTCTTCCTATAGTTGGAATGATGATATCCCACATATGGATTTTCCTGAAAGCGACGATGTGTGCGAGATTCTCTTCTCCACAGGCACCACGGGAAAATCAAAGGGCATCGTTCTCACCCACGGCAACGACATCGCCATAGCAGAGAATGTTGTATACGGAGTCAGAATGAAGCCTGACAACGTGGAAATGATACCTATGCCTACGAGCCATTCCCATGGTCTCAGAAGAACATACTCCAACCTTGTCAACGGCTCCTCCGTCATCTTCGTCGACGGTGTTACGCTTCTGAAAAAGGTGTTCAACATGATAGAGCAATACGGTGTGACATCCATGGATCTGTCTCCCAGCATGCTCAGTATAATATTCAAGCTTTCAAAGGATCGCCTCGGCGATTACGCCGAGCAGATGGATTATATACAGTTGGGCTCCGCTCCTCTGCCTGAGGAGGATAAGCTCCACCTTTCGAGGATTCTGCCGAATACACGCCTTTACAACTTTTACGGCAGCACAGAAGCCGGCTGCTCATGTCTGCTGGACTTCAATTCCATGTCAGGCAAACCGGGCTGTATAGGAAAGCCGGCAGTCAACGCCCATTTCATCGTGGTGGACGAAAACAGAAATGAAATAAAATCGTCTAAAGACGATCTTGGCTTTCTCGCCAGCTCCGGAGCGATAAACATGAAGGAGTACTTCAAGGCTCCTGAGCTGACTGAATCGGCCATGGCCAACGGCTTCGTGTATACCAAGGATCTGGGGTACATAGATGAAGAAGGCTTCGTATATATGTTGGGAAGAAAGGACGACGTAATTAATTACGGCGGCATCAAGATCTCACCGGAAGAGATAGAAAGCATAGTCATCAAAAACCCTGCCATCAAAGACTGCGCATGCATCCCCGTAAGCGACGCCCTCACAGGACAGGCTCCAAAGCTGCTGATAGTTCTGGAGCAGGGGGGGAGCAGGCAGGATGAAGAAAGCTCCTACGATGCGCGTGAGTTCAAAACCTTCCTCCAGGAAAATCTCGACGCCAACAAGCAACCCAAGTTCATCGAGATCATCGACGAGATACCCAGGACCTTCAACGGCAAGATCAAGAGAAATCAGCTGATGGACAGGGAAAAAGCCTTATCGTAGATGCTTTTTCCTCAATGGAATATCGGGGGCTATCGGTACATTTCACTTGAGTCATCGCTTCAGTGATATTCCTTCAGATCGCTTTCAGCGAAATTTCCTGCGTATAAAAAAACAAGCTGTCGCATCAGTTTAAGCTGATGCGACAGCTTTTAAATTGCATCATTTTCACGGATATCCGTCATACCGTGAAAGTCTTATGCCACCTTTGCAGACATACTCATGACAATAAATTTAGTAACAATACTCACCGAAGCCTAGAAGCCTCTGTATATGAAAGCAGCAGCATCGTAGCCCGGCCCGTATACACCCATCACCAGCACAGCTGCAAAGCCTGTCAGAAATATGAGCCACCTGAGAGGAAGCGCCATCTGCGCCATGGCCTCTCTCACAGCAGTTCCGTCATGGTCGCCTGCCTTCTCCTGGAAAAGGCTTATAATAAACCATACTATGCAGCCCATCAGGACTATTGCAAAGTCCATCTCCGTAAGCCCCAGACTCATTATCGTTTCTCCGAAGCCACCGCCCATATCAGGTCTGAACATAGCTCCGTACATATAAATGGCCGCTCCGAAGGACACAGCAGTAGGGAACATTCTTCCCATTACGACGATGAAAAACGTCCTGATTATCCTGAACAGCTTCCAGCCCTTTCCTTCCTCATTGATGTGAAGCCTTTCGATGGCTTTCCTGAAATACGGCTCCAACAGCAGCCCAAGAACGATTATGCCGCCGTTATACAAGCCATAGGCTATGTACTTAAACTCCGCACCATGCCACAGCCCGATAGTTATAAAGGTCGCCATCTGCGCTATGATGACCGGCACCAGCTTTCCAACTCTGTCTCCCAGAACGCTTCTGAGATTTTTCCCCAGCTTTCCGAAGAACTTGGAAAGAGCTATGGAGTAGAAGATGTAGTCTCTGCACCAGAAGCTCAGGGACATGTGCCATCTTCTCCAAAACTCCGAGAGACTGTCGGAGAAATACGGCCGCATGAAATTATGCCCCATCTCTATGCCCAGCATCTGAGCGACGCCTCTGGCAATATCTATGCCTCCCGAAAAATCCGCATAGATCTGTATCGTGTAGAACAGCAGCGCAACGAACACCACGCCGCCGGCGTAATCCGTATAGTTGTCGAACACCTGGTTCACCAGGATCGCCACTCTGTCTGCAATGACCAGCTTCTTAAAAAATCCCCACAGGATCAGCTGAATCCCGAAGGTGAAATTCCTGTACTCAAATCTGTGACCTTCATAGAGCTGATTTGCCAGCTGGTCGTATCTTGGGATCGGCCCCTGTATTATCTGAGGGAAGAAGGATATGAACAGCGCAAACTTGGCGATGTTGGTATCATGTCTGATCTTGCCTCTGTAAAGATCCAGTATATATGCCGCCGTCTGGAAGGTGTAAAAGGATATACCCAACGGTATCAGTATGCCCAGCTCCAGCTCAATTCCGCCGATGGCACCGACCAGCAGCTCGATATACGATTTGAAGTATTTCAATGCTGCCAGTATACCGAAGTTTATGATCAGTATCAGCGCCGCCATCTTGCGCTTTTTCTTTTGGACCTCGGCCTTAAGGCGCTTCTTGTCATCCTTGGAAAGCTCCTCCTTATGCTCCGCAAGATACGCTTTCTGAGCATCGTTCTGCCGTCCGATGTATCTTCCGCCGAAAAAAGTTACTGCTGTACTGAGTATGATAAATATGAAGGTCTTTGGACTGGATATCAAATAAAAGGCATAACTGGCTGCCAAAAGAGTCAGCCATCTGCCTTTTATCGGGGTGATATAATATGCCGCAAAGACTACAGCTATAAAGATCAAAAAATTTAATGAAGTAAATGCCATTTGGTTTCCTCAAGCTTCCCGTGAATTTCCCGTTATTCTTGAGCCTTTGTTATCAGTTCCACCATGGCTTCAACCGAATTGAAGTTCTCCGGAAGCAGATCCTCCACCGAGATCTCCACATCGAATTCCTCGTTGAATTCGCCTACGATGGCTACGATGTCCAACGATTCCAACAGGCCGTCGTCTATCAGCTTCTTTTCGTTTTCAAAATCGATATCTCCTCTTATATCCGTCAGGATCTCCATGATTTTTTCTTTCATATTTTAATTCTCCGTTCCGTTTGTTTTTTTGTACCCGTATGTAGGACAAGCCCGCCCATACATTGAAATTTTAGCATTTATGCTTTATATAATCAAGTGATAATCTCTTCACATTATCTTCTGTCGCTTTCCATAAGCTGATTGTACGTTTTTTTGTCCAGTGGATATCTGTACAGGGCTGCCACCGTTATCATAAAGAACGCCGCCGGAATGATGGTTGTCGAATTTTCTATCCAAATCTGTGCGCAGACCGACTGATGCTGACTGTCGCCGACAAAGCCTGCTCCCTCCAGTATAATACCCAGAAGCTGCCCACCGATGCCGGCTGCCAACGCTTCAACAAGTCCCTGAAAGGAAACGATGGTCGCCGATCTGTTCCTGCCGTTTGTTATCCTGTCGTACTCACACACATCGTAGAAAACTCCCGGCATTATCTGCCAGTATACGGAGGTGCCCACCGTCAGGAAAAATGCGTATGCTGCAACCATAGCATCCGGCGGCATATCGACGAATCTTACAATACATAGTCCTAAAGCACCCAGTATGTATGCTCCCATGAGCGCAACTCTCCTGTCCGTCAGAGCTATCAGCTTCCCCACCATCGGAATGCATAGTGCGCTTATCACCGTCCTTGCCAGCATCACAAAGGAAATGTTCACGGCAGACATACCTACATTATATGTAAGGAAATAAACCATATCCGCCATTATCATCGTATATCCGATCAGAGCAGTAAGACTGGCCGCTATCAGTGTCCTCATGGGCTTCAGCATAGCCACCGATATGTACTCCTTTACTATATCTGCAAAGGCTCGGACAAAACTTTTTCTCTCACGCTTGAAGCGGTCACCGGCATGATCGCCATTTCCCTCCGTCCAAAGGCTTTCAGCCTTATCTCCTCCGGCAGCTGCCACAGGCCTGTCCTTGTGCCTTGCGGCGAAGACTGTCGTAAGATTAGTAACCAGTGTTATGACTCCGAGAATAATACCCGTAATGCTCCACGCCTGACCGGTGGAAAAGCCAAAGCTCTCTATAAGCTCCACTATCATAGTCGGCATCACCATAGCGAACATGCTGCCCATCATATTGAAAAACGAGCCGAAAAGTCTCAGAACAGTTCTGTCGTCATAATCCGATGTATAATCTACACCCAGCGCAAGATACGGTACCACAAAGCCCGTATAGCTGGTCCAGTACAGCATCAGCAATATACCGTAATATACAGGCTTTATTCCCATTGGCATATGCACGTCCGTAAACAGCAGTATCATTGTCAGCATCAGTGGTATGGAGAAGATAAAGATCAGCGGTCTTCTCCTTCCGTATTTCGAGCTAACCTTATCGGCAAAATACCCTATTAGCGGGTTTATAGCAGCATTCCACACCGCTCCTACCGCTGTTATTGTCCCGGCTATTCCCGGCGAAATGCCTGCAACAGTGGTGAGGAAGAACAGTAGAAATGTTCCGATGAGGCTGTAGCCCACCGCGTCCCCCATAGATGCTATACCATATCCCAGTTTTTCCCTGAATGTCGTTTTCCCGTTATTCGTTGTCATTGATAGTCTCATTCCTCAAGTCTTTTTACATTGGCTTCCATCTCTTTATCAGCATGCTCCCCATGCTCGCATTTTTCTTCACCACTATGCGCCTGTTTTATATGCGCTATTTGATCCTGCCGGGATCCAGTTCCCCGCAGGTGCCCACAGGAACGCGGTTTCCCGTAGCCTCCACGATGGCTTCCATGCGAAGCAGATCGAACCAACTGCAAAGCTCGATGAAGTCTATGCGCTTTTCAACCAGCTTTATGGCCGCCTGCTTTGCCTGCTTCATATCATTTACGAAATTGATCCTCATATCGCAGGATTCACTTCTAAGAACTACCTCGTGAGGCTTTTCCACCCTTTCATCCATTATTATCACACCGTAATCTCTGAGGGAATCCAGGTGATCCAGCTTTACCATCTCGTCAACGGTGTAGTCTGCATGCCTTATCTTAACATCGGGGCCGGCCTTTTCCTGAAGCTCTGCAGTTACCTCATCGTCAAAATCACCGCAGAGGTCTATCATATCAAAACCATCTGCTGCCAGCTTAAGCGCATATTCCTTTCCTGCCTCGATACCATCTACCCCTGCCACCAGATTGTAATTTCCTGCCGACTCAAAGACAGTTGAATACGTCTCAGGTGTTACGCCCTCTACGTTTGCTAAAAATGCGAATTTCATTGTTTCCTCCTCTGACAGCATCCCCATCTGTACGGATGCTCCGAATGTAGCTTTTTTATCTTCTGCCGTCATGATGACATTTTGCAGCAGTAATAATATTATAGATAATAATCCTGTAAATGGCAATTTGTATTTCTTAAAGCACAAATGTGACGATCATCTTCACAACAAACATACATTGCCTCTATTGCCCGCATCGGTTAATTCTAGTATAATTTAATTTAACGACGAGATAAGGAGACAGCCATGGATTTTATCACGCGCACCATATCCAATATGGGCAACATGGATTTTACAACGGTGGCAAGATGGGTCTTCATGATCCTTGCACTGTTCATACTGGCAAGACAGATACGCTCACTCATACAGGTACGAAATCCTTCTGAGATATGGGCTCATTTAAGCTGCCCCGACGGAAGCAATGTTCCCCTCACACACTGGGAAAACCTCATTGGCAGAGGCCGTGGCTGCGACATAATACTGAACCTCAAGAGCGTTTCACGAAGCCATGCCACATTAATAAGGGATTCAGAAGGAGTCTGGAAATTCAACGATCTCAATTCCAAAAACGGCTCTGCCATCAACGGCGTGCCTGTGAACGGACCTACCGTTCTGAAGGGAGGCGACGTCCTCACCATAGGCGGTGCAGACTTCAGCCTCTACCCGGTCAGCCTTCAGGAGCGCATGCAGAACATCGAAAAGAGAAAGAGCAGAACAAGATCCCTTTCTCCGTGGCCATCGTTGGTCGCTCTGACATTGTTCCAGTTCCTGACCGTTATCCAGTTCAACTTCTCTCTTGGAGAAGAATGCCCCGACTCCCTTTCTGTAGCTTTCGGGCTTATCTCCATTCTGATGTGGGCATACGTCATAGTCATGCGCATGTTCAAGAGAGTGGGTTTCGAGATGGAAATAATAGCATTTTTCCTTTCGACACTGAGCCTTGCCGTCACAGCGTCAGCTTATCCCGGCAGTGTACTGAAGCAGGCAATATGCGTATGCCTGGGCGTCGGCCTGTTCTTCGGGCTATGCTGGTATCTGCGCGATCTCAACAGAACCAAGAAAATAACATACATCATAATAGGAGCCAGCGTTGTTCTGCTGGCCGCCAATCTCATTCTGGGCACCACAAAATTCGGCTCCACCAACTGGCTTTCCATAGCCGGCTTTTCATTCCAGCCGTCTGAGCTGGTTAAAATAGCCTTTATCTTCGTGGGAGCTGCGACGTTGGATGAACTGCAGCAGAGACGCAACCTTACTGTTTTCATGCTCTTTTCTGTCTTCTGCCTGGGATGCCTGGCAATAATGGGTGATTTCGGTACGGCCATGATATTCTTCGTGACCTTCCTCATCATATCGTTTCTGCGAAGCGGAGATTTCTCCAAACTTATTCTCACAGTCGGCGCAGCAGGTCTGATGGGTCTGATGGTACTGCGCTTCAAACCGTACATCGCTACGCGTTTTGAAACATGGGGGCACGTCTGGGAGGACCCCACAGACGGCGGCTTCCAACAGGTGCAGACCATGACTTCCGCTGCCAGCGGAGGGCTTCCGGGACTGGGTGCAGGTGAAGGTAATCTCAGCGATGTGGGCGCTGCCGCCACAGATCTGGTCTTCGGAATCCTGGCCGAGGAATGGGGGCTTGTCATCGCTGTTCTGGCTGTCATCTGCATCATAACGTTGGGAGTTTTCGCAGTACGTTCAATCATCGCAGGCAGATCCACATACTACAGCATCGCAGCATGTTCGGCAACATCGCTGTTCATATTCCAGACCATACTGAACGTGTTCGGCTCGGTGGATCTTCTGCCTCTTACAGGCGTCACATTTCCTTTCGTATCTGCCGGTGGCACCAGCATGATAGCCTCATGGGGGCTTCTGGCGTTTCTAAAGGCCGCCGACACACGACAGAATGCCAGCTTTGCAATACGTCTGGATAAAAGGGGAGATTTCGATGAATATGAGGAATACGAAGATGAACTAGGCGGCGAAGGCTATTACGATGCTGCTGAATTCATGAGAGAGCTGGACAGAATGCATCCTCAGAAAAAGCAGCCGGCTCCTAAGCCGACATCCAGGAGCAAAAGAAACACCAAAGTCAACAAGCGGGCTGACAACAAGAAAACGTCAAGCAAGGATACCATTGTCAGAGACCGAAAGGATGATTCCCGCAGTCGATCCATCAAATATCAGGATTTCGACAGCTTCCTTGATGAAAACATACAGAACAACGAAAAGGATCAGCCTTATGATCCTCTCACACTTGATGATCTTTTCGGAGGAGATAAGAAATGAAGAAAATAGAAAAGCGTGCGTTGATGTGCCTGCTTCTGGCTCTTGTCCTCTTCGCAGGATCGGGAGTCTTTTGTTACAGGTATTATACACATGGGGATGACTGGGCCTCCTACGAGGGCAACAGAGATGTATATGCCGACGGCGATCTTGCAAAGGGTGCAGTCTATGATACCAACGGCGTTCTGCTGATGAAAAACTCTCCGGAGGGCACTACATACAATGAAAGCGCCTCCATACGAACTGCCCTGATGCACATCACCGGTGACAGGGATAACAATGTCACAACAGGCGCCAACCGTGCCTTTACCGACGAGCTTATAGGATACGATTTTATCAACGGAGTCTACTCTCTCAACAACGAAGGGGAGAGCATCTCTCTGACGCTGGACTCCGAAATATGCGCTGTTGCATACGAAGCTCTGGGCGGCCGCAATGGAACCATAGGCGTATATAACTACGAAACGGGAGAAATCATATGTATGGTTAGCGCTCCCAGCTACGACCCGGACAATCCGCCTTCCGTCCCAGAGGAAGGCTCATACATCAACAGATTCACTTCTGCCACCTTCGTTCCCGGCTCCATATTCAAGCTGGTAACTTCTGCCGCCTCCATAGAGACGCTGAGCGATGCATATACATGGCAGGTTAACTGCACCGGCTCCGTGGATTACGGCCATGGAGACAAGGTAACTGATTTGTCGGTTCATGGAACGGTGGATCTGAAAAAGGCTCTCCGGCACTCCTGCAACTGCTACTTCGCCAGACTTTCCGAAAAGCTGGGTCCGGGGCAGCTTGAGGTATATACGGAAAAGCTGGGGCTCAACAAATCCATAGATATCAACGGCATAAAAACAGCCAAGGGTACATTTGACTATCCCGAAAGCGGAGTAGGGCTGGCATGGACAGGTATAGGACAATGGCACGATATGGTAAATCCATGCTCCATGATGGTATACATGGGTGCCATCGCCAACGATGGTAAGGCAGTTATGCCTTATATAATAAAGCCTTCATCCACCATTGGGGAAAAGGTCAAGGAAATCTCAACAAAAGAGCTGAACCTGAGAACAGAGAAAATGATAGAGTCTGCCACCGCTGCATCTCTGACGGATATGATGGCCAACAACATATCATCCACGTCCACGGCGAACATATTCTCAGGAATAGATAACGTATGCGGCAAATCCGGAACTGCCGAGGTCGGCGGAGGCAAGAGACCCAACGCATGGTTCGTGGGCTTTCTGGATGATCCCGAAAATCCATATGCTTTTGTCTCCCTCGTAGAAAACGGCGGATTCGGCTCCAGCGTTGCAGGCTCCGCAGTCAGCGAAGTATTAAGGGCTATCGTCAACCGATAGCCCTTGCCGTATATCTTATTCAACCTTCATCATTCTGTATCCTACACCGATGTGCGTCTGTATGTACTGCGGTGAGTCGTGATCCTTTTCAAGCTTCTTTCGCAGCGTTGCCATGAATACACGCAGTGAAGCTATGTCGTTTTCCCATCCGTTTCCCCATATGCTGCGCATTATATACGTATGAGTCAGCACCTTTCCCACATTCCTGCACAGCAGGCACAGCAGCTTATACTCGATGGGCGTAAGATGCAGCTCTTCGTCCCCCATATATGCGCAGCCTGCAGCATAGTCCACGTGCAGCTTTCCATTTGTAAAGGTAGAGGCATCGGCCGAAGACTCGCTCCGCATCATGGTCAGCCTTCTCTGAGTAACTCTCAGCCGAGCCAGCAGCTCCTCCACTGAAAAAGGCTTCGTCAGGTAATCGTCAGCGCCTGCATCCAACGCCTCGATCTTATCATTATCCTCATTTCTTGCGCTTATGACTATTATAGGAACGTTGGACCATGAGCGTATCTTTTCTATAACCTCTATTCCTCCTATGTCAGGCAGTCCCAGATCCAACAGTATGATGTCGGGATTATGAGAAGAGGCTTCAAGGATCGCCTCCTGCCCGCCCGGAGCCACTATATAGCGGTAATCGTGAGCTTTTAATGTTGTCGTCAGCAAATTCCTTACAGATGTATCATCCTCTACTACCAGTATCAATACCTTATTCATGGATCTGCACCTCCCCTGAAATCAATGTGAATGTGAATACCGTGCCATGCGGCATGTTGTCTTCTACCGTTATCTCGCCTCCATGGGCATTGATGATAGATTTACACAGCGACAGCCCTAGCCCCAGGCTTCGCCGGCTGTCAACGATCTTATTGGCGCCGCTGTAAAACATGTCGAATATCCGCGGTTTCATTTCATCCGAAATACCTTGGCCGTCATCTGCGATGGAAACGACTGCCTTATCCCCCTGCTTTCTCGTCCGAATCACTATGTTGGAGCCCTCAGGAGTATATTTTATGGCGTTGTCCACGATATTAATTATAACCTGAACTACAAGCCGGGCATCCATCTTGGCCAGCAAAAGCTCCTCCTCGTTCTCCACGATGATATTGTGTTCCACGCTCTTCCTGTTTATATGGCGAAGAGCTTCATCTATAACATCCTCCACCAGATCGGTGGACATGCGTATGTTGAGCCTGCCCTCCTCTATTCGCGTCACCGTCAACAGGTTTTCCACCAGATTGATAAGCCAGTTGGCATCATCATATATATCCGAATAAAGCTGCTTTTTAGTGTCGTCATCAAAAAAGGTCCCATTGGACAGCAGATTGCTGGCATTTCCGGAGATGGATGTCAGCGGCGTTCTAAGGTCGTGGGAAATAGCCCGAAGCAGATTTGCCCTAAGCTGCTCGCTCCTTGCCAACATGGCCACCTCCTCCTTTTCCCGACGGTTCTTCTCGTTTTCCAGCGCCAGAGCACACTCGCCCAATATGGATAGCAGTATACTGTTTTCAAAGGAATCCAGCGGCTGTTCCTTTATGACGATCCCTACAACTCCATGTACATTGTCATTTACTCTTACCGCCATGTAAAGGCAGCCGGTGTCAGGCAGGGTTTCCGTCGTTGCCCCGGCTCGCTTGTTGTTCCTCATTACCCACTCCGCAACTGCTCTTTCCGCCTCAGAAAGATACTTGTCGTCAAGAGCTGAGTGTGTAGCCGGAAATATATGCGCCTTCTCCATCTGCTCTCCATCAACAGGATAAAATATGATATCCTTCTTCAGCAGCTTGATCAGCTGCCTTGCTGTAGCTGATATTATTCCGCTCCTATCCTCTGCCTTCTGCAGATATCTGTTGGTCTCGAAAAGCACCTTCGTACGATAGGCGGCCTGTGCCGACTGCTTCACGCTGTTTTTAAGCTGTATGGCAAAGGTTCCCGTCAGCAGCGCCACCAGGAACATTACCAGAAATGTTATGGGGTATCCCTGATCGTATGCTCTGAAGGTAAACTGAGGCTCGATGAACAGGAAGTTGAACGCCAAAACGCTCAGAACCGACGAAATCAGACTGTAGATCTGATGCGTCGTCACAACAGATGTTATCAACACTCCCAGCACATATACCATGATGATATTGGATTCGTCGAATCCCAAATTGCTGAAAAAATAACCTATAAGTCCCGACGCTACCAGAATAATGAAACATTTCAGGATATCGGTAATGGAAAAGGCGACCAAATCTTTCTTCTTTACTCTTTTCACCCGGTATGCCGATGTGCTCAGAGGCAAATCGGGAATGATTTGTACATCCAGATTCGGGGCATTGGCGATGAGCCTCTCCGTTAAAGACGATTTACCCAGAATCCTCCGATTCAGTGCGGAGCTGCGCCCCACCACGACCTTGGAAACACCTGATATCCTGGCAAACTGGGCTATCTGAAAGGGTACATCCTCTCCGTATACAGTTTCCACCTCGGCTCCGAGCTGCTCTGCAAGGCGCATGTTTGAACGCAGCGCTCGTCTTTCCTCCGATGTTGCCTGCAATGAAAAATCAGGTGTTTCTACAAACAGTGCCGTAAAATCACCTTTGAGGGCCTTTGCCATTCTGGCTGCAGCGCGTATTATCTTGGCGTTTGACGCAGACTCCGACAGACACACCAGTATATGTTCATCAGTGTAATATTCGCCTTCATTTTTGAGCCTTGCGCTTTCAGTAAGTATGCTGACTCTGTCTGCACATCGTCTCAGAGCAATCTCCCTGAGAGCAGTTAAGTTCGCCACGGTAAAGAAGTTTTCCGTAGCTTGTCTTGTCTGCGTTTCGCTGTAAACCTCGCCCCTGTTCAGCCTGTCTATCAGCTCCTGAGGCTCGATATCCACAAGCTCAACCTGATCTGCATCATCAAATATATAATCGGGAATTCTTTCTCGCACAGAGATTCCTGTAATGGACGCCACCATATCATTAAGGCTTTCAATATGCTGCACATTGACGGTGGTATAGACATCTATCCCTGCATTCAGAAGCTCCTTGATATCCTGATATCTCTTTCTGTGACGGCAACCCTCTCCATTGGTATGAGCCAGCTCGTCCACGAGAATCAGCTGCGGCTTTCTGGCGAGAGCAGCCTCTATATCGAATTCGTGAAGGGTAATGCCATTGTACTCTATATCCAGTGTGGACAGCCTTTCCAGCCCCGTTAAAAGCGCAGCCGTTTTCGGTCTGGCATGAGGCTCAATATATCCTGCCACCACATCCGTTCCCTTATGTCTTGCCACATGAGCTGCCTTAAGCATCGCATATGTCTTGCCTACACCGGCAGCATATCCGAAAAAAATCTTTAAACGTCCCTTCATCTTTTTCTCCGTTCCCCTGTTGATCTCTTCAAGTATATGTTCCGGACTCTGCCTGTAATCATCCATACGAATGCCTCCTATACAGAAAATACCTGTGCATGAACTGATCAGTGATGTCAAATGCTTTTACCGTTTGCCGTATACATATGACATAAAGATTATAACCTAAATATTTTCTGCTTTCTAGCCTGAAGCGTCAGATTACCGGCTTGAGGTATTAAACCGTCTGCCCGAAGCATCAGGCATTCATCTTATGTCCGGAAAATGAAAATTTATCGTATATTTGCGATAGAAATATCCTCTCGTATTTATTCCTGCCATTACCGTTATTCTTCCATATGACCTCTGTAGATACCTCCGTTTCTCCCAGAGGAACTATCGGCAGCCCTATGGTGTCAAATGATGCTTTATCCTGATATACCGAAATTGTTTTGGCGCCGAATTCATTTCCGTCAGTAACGTCGGTTTCCCCTGTGAGATATGCAGTTTCGATAAATCCCAGATCCAGCTTGTTATCCTTCAGGCCTCTCTTTATCTCCCCAACCGTTCCGAAAAACAGACTGAGCTCGCAGTCGGGATATGCTCTCGAGAACTCCTCCAACATATCAGATGCTGAGTCTGCCAGAGCCGGCGTTTCAAATGCAATTCTCAACGCACTTGTCCCTGTTCCTGCAGAAATTCTTCGTCTGTTGTTATATAAATAATCGTCCAGCTTTTTCATGACAAAATATCCGAAGATAAAAAATACACTCACTACGCACAATAACAAAAGAGATTTCATGACAATACACCATCCAGCTTTAAACTCACTCTCATAATTATTCCCACTTCAGCCTTACTTGTCGAAAGGAAGTATATCCATACATCAAAGCTGTCATAAGAATTTATATGAAAGAAGGCGCTGCGAGAAAAATCTTCCGAGCTGTTTCATAAGGTGTCTTCTTTTCTGCAGCACCCTCGATCATGTCACATTGTTTTAAAAATCCATGCAGTCAGCACAGAGGCCGCCTGCTGCGGCGTGCCTGCCTTTCTTTATCATCTGTATTGTAACGTTTTCAGAGTAAAAACGGGATTAGAAAAACACTTATGACATTAAGACTTCATAAAGATTATCTCGCTTTCATCCCAAGAGGCATCTCTAATAAAACTTGTTCTGCAAGTAGTAAATTCCACAAAGCCGAGCTGCTGACAAAACGCTCTATAGTAAACTCATGTTCGAAAGAAGCAGTATGAATCGATGGTCTCCAAAAGAAAAAGCAGCATGCCATATAGTAAAGGCATGCTGTTTTTTCGCTTATGATTTTATAATTATCGAATTCATTTATTATCTCTTCTATCTGTAGCTCAGCTTACAGTTCTGATCCATGATCTCCACCCATGTGTTTCCCGGTGTAAGCCTGAACTCGTTGCCGGCTTCGTCTGTAAATACCGTCCTTGAATCAAGATCATCTCTTGACCATGTTCCCTTGACTGCCACTCCGTTGGTGAACAGATATGCTTCTCCTCCGGCACACATATCTATTCTGAGGCGCCCTTTATCATCCAGCACTCTGCTGCTCACCGTCTGAACAAGAACATTTGCCACGGTGATATCCTCTCCCGTTTCATGATCGACGTACCTGTCTCCTCCAACAGTTCTCGTATACCTGCCTGTGTCGGCATCATATGTGAATTCGCATTCACTGCCTGTGTATTCAAATGAAACGTAGCCCGCAGCTTCTCCCGTATTTACCTGCGCTCCGCTGAGGAATTTAAAAGGCCTTATCTCCTGCTTTTCCTCCCACCAGCCCTCGCTGTCTATTTCGGATTTCACCTCGCTCCACTTGATATATGAATTGTGAGGAGCGGTCTTATCGTCCACCCTGTAAAACTCAAGAGATGAATTCATGGCGTTTATATACGGCACTACACCTGTCATGAGATACTCACGTGCCTCCGGGCTCCAGCCATGAGCAAGGAAAACTCCCTTGTATTCCCTTGCCAGATCCACAAAATACGGTCTTGTGCTTCTGATCGGTCCGAATTCCTCAGGAAATTCTCCGTAATATACCGCCTGAAGCCTTGTCTGCTTTCCCTCAACAGGAAATTCGTATACAAGGTCCGCCTTGGAAAGCCACGACTGAGGTCTGGCGTCGCCCACATTGTCTATCGATACCACCAGCGGTCTTGCCGGAAGCTCCGAAGCATATATCTGTCCCGTAAGCGGGCTGACCTCCGCAGCTTTTACCTCACCGCCTGAAACCTTTCCTGTGATACTGCCTCCTGTTAAAAGTATGACACCGGCACATATCACCACAATAACCGCTACAATTATCAATGTCAGTACCAGCTTGTCCTTAAAAATATTTTTTTTCACTGTTTTGACTCCGGCCATAGTTCCTGCTTTCCCTTTCAATTGTTATTTGTTATACTGTATTGTATCACAAAAGGAAGGCAAGTACAATGAAGCACAGAGTTTCACCCTTCAGTAAATTGCTGTTCAGGGTATTTATAAAGGATCACGAAAACACATCAGACCCGGATGTAAGGGAAGGCTACGGCAAGCTAGCCGGCATTGTGGGCATAGTCTCCAACCTGCTTCTTTGCATCATGAAGATTCTGGTGGGGATATTTTCCAAAAGCATCGCCATCATAGCCGATGGGATCAACAACCTGGCTGACGCCTCATCTTCGATAATCACACTGGTAGGCTTCAGGCTGGCGGCCGCTCCCGAGGATAAGGATCATCCCTACGGTCACGCCAGAATAGAATATCTGGCAGGACTTTTCGTATCCATATTCATAATAGTAATAGGACTGCAGCTTCTCAAAACATCGGCACTGAAGATATTCGAGCCTGAACCTCTTGTTTTCAGCTATACGACGGTCATCATGCTGGCAGTGGCCATAATCATAAAGCTTTGGCAGTCAGCCTTTAACGTCACCGTAGGCAGGAAGATCAATTCAGTGACTCTCATGGCAACTGCAGCAGACAGCAGGAACGACGTCATCTCCACATCTGCAGTTCTTGTGAGCATCCTCTTCGGAAAAGCTACAGGCTTCAATATCGACGGATACATGGGCTGCCTCGTCGCCCTGTTCATCATATGGTCGGGAATACAGCTGGTACGGGAAACTTCCAGTCCTCTCCTGGGCGAAGCGCCGGATCAGGAAACTGTCGATGCCATCATGGATATAATAAAAAAAGAATCCGGTATACTGGGGGTTCACGACCTCATGGTACACAACTACGGTCCCGGAAAAATCTTTGCTTCCATCCATATAGAGGTGGATGCAGACGGAGATCTGATGGAAAGCCATGATCTGATCGACAACATCGAGCGCACCGTCAATGAAACCCTAAAAATACATTTCGTCGCTCATATGGATCCCATCAGGGTCAACGACCCTCTTGTCCATCGGATGCACAGCTGCATATCTCAGGCTCTGTCTCCCGTCGAAGGAGTGGAAAACATACACGATTTCAGGATCGTTCCCGGCCCTACACACACCAATATTATTTTTGACGCCGTGCTGACCTCTGATTGCCGGCTCAGCGAGGAGGAGATCACTTCCATAGCCGACGCTGCTGCAAAAAATGTAAACAGCAATTATTTCGTGGTTATCACCTTTGACAAGGCGTATACTAATTTATAGCCAAAATGCAATCGAGCAGGAGGGAGTATCTGACTTCTTCCTGCTCAATATATATTATAAGTTTTTTATCTGAAATAATGTCTATATCCTTTTCCTCTATTTTTCATCTATGTTTCGTATCAAGCTGCTTTCAGCTTTTTGTTTCCCAGAAGTGCGATACATGCGATAAGGCTCAATACTGCGATGATTATACATACTGCCCATCCCATGTGCCACATTCCGCGCGCTCCGAAAATCACACCCACCAGAAGAGGTGCGGCCGGCATTCCCATATCTCCTGCTCCGCCTGCAATCCCTGTTACTATAGGGAGCTTATCCTCATCAAATATTTCCGGCAATATGGAATAGAATGTGCCCAGTCCCCACGAACCGCCAAATGAGAACAGGAATGCAGTCACATAGAACAGCCCGAAGGATGTGAGATCCAACACTATGAGCATAAGAGACGACAAGGCTATTATTACAGGCCCTACTGCCATTACCAGCACTCTTGCTCTTCCCTTGTTTGACATACGCAAAGCCACCATATCGGATATCCTTCCCGATACAAGGCAGGCCGCCAGAAGTCCTATTGTCACAGCTGTATTTATTCTTCCTGTTTCCATTTCGTTGTATCCCAGCCACTCACTGAATAACGGCATATCCACCGTTATGGCTTGTATAACAAAGGTCGTGGAGATAAATGCCACTATGAGAAGCCACACTACAGGCATTTTAAGCAATGACAGAGAAGACGATCTTTCTTCTATTCTTTCTTCCTCATGTTCTCTTTCCTTTGATGTATCCTTAACCGTCATCAACCATATTATTCCGATTATAAGCTCTATAACACCGAGAGAGAAGTATGAGGACATCCAGCCATATTCTGATATGAAAAAGCCTGCCAGAGTGCCGCCTATTCTGATATGTACCCAGTTTCCTGGACACATAGATAAATGAATTAGGCACACGTGGAT
>CAUDEQ010000021.1 GCA_958448635.1 uncultured Bacillota bacterium
AGTCGGTCTCTTCTTTTATTTCTCTGAAAATTCCACAACTATTTTACACTATCTTATGTTTTTATACAATTTTTTTAAAAATCAGATAGTTTGAAGCCATAAAAAACGAAGCCGTTTATCACGGCTCCGCTTTTTAGGCAGTTAAACACTCCACACATTAAATGCTTCAGCTATTTACTGTTCCTCTGACATAAGCATAGTCCAGTACTTGTCATATACCTTCATTGCATCGCCTACATCCAACTGCAGGAAGTAGTTTGATTTAACTGATTCAGGTATATTGAGTGCCGGTGCATTCTGATAATCTTCGCCCATCAATGCTACTGCTGCATCATTAGGGCATGCATAAGCCTGTCCGTCAGTTTCCATCATTGACTGCAGGTTGAATGCCATGTTGTCAGCATCAAGCAGGAAGTTAAGGAAGATTTCAGCGTTTTCCTTGTTCTTTGCACCCTTAGGAATTACAAGTTCATCAACGCCCAGCTGTACCGCATCCTTAAGCTCGGCAACTACGAGGGCATCGTCTCCCATTTCCGAGAATGCCTTTGAAGCCTGTCCGTCAAAGAGGAGTCCTACGCTTGCAGCACCGTTGATCAGCATAGTTTCAGCACTGTCTGAGTCAAAGCCTGCAACATTCTTAACGTATCCCTGAAGCCATTCATATGCTTCCTCTATTTCAGCTTCATTCTGGCTGTTAGGGTCATATCCCAGAGATACCAATGCTATAGGGAACAGATTTCTAGGTCCTGTAACTGATGCGATCTGTCCTTCGAGAGCAGGATCCAGCAGATCTGCATACTCGTCGATTTCTATAGGGCATGTTTCAGGATTGTAAACCACATATACATAATTCATCATATAAGGAATAGCGTACTTGTTTTCAGGGTCAAATTCTCTGTTCTTGTAGATATCTCCCAGGTTGTCAAAATTAGTGAGATTTTCGAGGTTGATCTCTTCAAGATATCCACCCTCGATCAATGATGTCATATCTGCATCACAAGGCATAACCAGATCGTATTCGTCTCCTCCACCGCTTGTTATTTTAGCGGCTGCTTCTTCCGACGTGCTCATGTAGGAGAAGTTCACCTTGATTCCTGTCTCCTCAGTAAACTTATCTACTAAGTCCGGTGAAATGTAGTCGGACCACATGTAGATATTCAGTTCTCCGTTTTCGCCTTCGTCTCCACCTCCGCATGCGGCAAGGGAGAATGCCATAATACCTATAACGGCAACGGCAATGAACTTTTTGAATAATTTCATCTTTCCTTCCTCCATTTGACTGTCTTTTTAGAAATACGTCTTTATATTTGTTGAAGCTCTCTTTTTAAGAATAGCCTGAACAACATTATTAGCTATAATGCCGAGAATTAACACCAGCACCATTATCGAGGTCAATGCGTTTACCTCCGGCTTTAGACCCACCTTTACCATTGAAAGAATCTTCACCGGCAGAGTTGTTGAATAAGGCCCGGAAACAAAGTTGCTTATAATAACATCATCTATGGACAATGTAAATGACATGAATGCACTTGAAAGTATCCCGGGAACCAGCATAGGCAGCGTTACCCTGAAGAAAGTCGTCATTCTGTTGGCGCCCAGATCCTGCGACGCTTCTTCAACAGACATGTCCATTCCCGACATCCTGCCTCGCATTATTATTACCACAAAAGGTATACAGAATGTAGCATGAGCCAGTATCATGGACATAAGTCCCAGTGGGAAATTAGCCATATCGTACAGCATCAGCAACGAAATACCCAGTACAACCTCCGGTATTACGATCGGTATATACAGAGAGCTGTTTATGGCTTGCTTGAGCTTAAATTCAAATCTCATAAGGCCCATTGCTCCAAGCACCCCGACTATTATCGAAATGAGTGTTGCGACAATGGCTACTATAAGGGAATTTATAAGATACTGAAGCAAATCCGATTCTGTAAAAAGCACCTTATACCATTCGAGTGTAAAGCCATTCCAGTAATAATTGTTTCTCTGATCGTTAAAGGAGAAGACAACCATAACTACTATCGGCAGATATATGAAAGCAAATATCAGCAAAGCATACAGATTTCCAAGACGTCTTCCCATTCTTTTTCGCCTCAGACGCTTGCTCGGTTTGTTCTTTTCCATCTAGCACACCTCCAGATCGTCAAGCTTGCCGACTCTTGTGTATATCCACATCATTGCAAGCGTTATCATTATCAGGAGAATTGCCAGCGACGCTCCGAACGGCCAGTTCTTGGTTACCAGAAATTGATTCTTAACCAGTGTGCCTATAAGCATAACCTTTCCGCCGCCCAGCATTTCAGGAACATAGTACATGCCGAGTGATGGGATGAATACCAGAAGAACACAGCCTACTATTCCCGGCATAGTCTGCGGTATGGTTACCTTTCTGAATGTCGTTATTGAATTGGCTCCAAGATCCTTCGATGCTTCAATAAGTGATTTATCGAGCTTTTCTATAGAGGAATAGAGCGGCAGCACTGAAAACGGAAGCATTGCCGTCAAAAGTCCGAATACTACCATGGTATCACTGTACAGTATGTCCAGCGGTTCCGATATTATATTCAGCTTCATAAGGAAGACATTTAAAAATCCGTTGGGCATTGCCATTAAATTGAGACTGTAAAGCCTTACCAGCGAGCTTGTCCAGTAAGGTATCATTACAAGCATCAACAGCTTTGCCGACGTCTTTGACGGCTTGCTCGCTATCCAGTAAGCCAGCGGATATCCTATCAGCAGGCAAACCACCGTGGTGAGAAATGCCAGCTTCAGCGATTTCCATATTACATTCAGATATAATGGCTGCAGCAGCTCTTTATAGTTTTCGAGCGTAAAATCATAATCGATGCCTCCGTATACGTTTCTCGTCATAAAGCTTATAACAAGAATATATATGAGCGGAAGCATAACAAAAATTATCATCCATATGGATACAGGGCCTGCAGTTGCCGCGGCAGGAATTTTACCGCGCAGACCACCTTTTCTCCCGCCAATGGCCAGAGATGCTTTTGTGTTACTGCTCATACGGCTTACCTCCTATGCCTTTATTCCTGTGACATCATCCATATCCCAATAGAAATAAAGAACATCACCTTCACTGTATGAATGGTCGGCTTTTACTCTGTTTATCTTAACATCGTATCCGTCGTTCATAGTTACAAGTGTACGATACTGCGCTCCTACGAATATCATGTTCTTTACCTGCCCTTTTATGGAAAAGCCTTCAACAGGCTCTTTGCTGTACTGCATAACCTCCGGACGTATACAAATATGCACATCATCACCAACGGCAAAGTTTTCTGCCGGCATTCTGCCTTCTCCCATATCCGTTTTTACAATTGCAATTCCGTCCTCTATGGCAGCCACTGTTCCGCTGAAGATATCAGACTCCCCTATGAAATTTGCAACAAACTTTGTCTTAGGTCTGTTGTATATTTCCGATGGCGTGGCCAGATGCTCGATAACACCATCATTCATAACGGCAATACGATCACTCATTGTCATGGCCTCTTCCTGATCGTGGGTCACATATACGAATGTTATGTTCAGAAGCTTCTGCAGCCGCTTAAGCTCGATCTGCATCTGTTTACGCAGCTGAAGATCCAAAGCGCCTAAAGGCTCATCCAGAAGCAGCACCTTAGGATTGTTTATCAGCGCTCTTGCGATAGCAACTCTCTGCTTCTGACCACCTGACATCATATCAGGCTTTCTTCCTTCAAAACCCATAAGCTGTACCAGCTCCAGCATTTCCTTTACACGCTCTTTTATCTCATCCTTCGGGACTTTCTTGACGGTTAGACCATAAGCGATATTATCATATACCGTCATATGAGGAAAAAGCGCATAACTCTGGAAAACCGTATTTACATCGCGCTCAAACGCTTCTTTATCTTCAACTCGCTCGCCCTGAACCTTTATTATACCGTTTGTTGCATCTTCAAATCCCGCTATCATTCTTAGTATAGTGGTCTTGCCGCAGCCTGATGGTCCCAACAGAGTAAGGAATTCTCCTTCCTCTATATCGAGATTCAGGTTTTTAATAACATGATTGTCTCCAAAATATTTATCGACGTTTTTTAACGTTACGATGGGTTCAGACATTGTAATACCTCCTGCCAAGATTAATATTCAAACTGTCTGTAATATCTTCTGAATTCCAGACTGTGTCCTGTATTCAGTTCATAGTGAGCAGCCAGTCTTTCTGTCACGAGAGCAGTCAGAATCATAGGTGAACAGATGATCTTGAACTCTTCATCGATTCCCTTAAGGTCATAATCGGCTATATCTACCACTACGAGCTTATCTGTAAATTTCTCGCAGAATCTTTCAACTCTGTTATCCAGTTCTCTGTATTCGTCAACGCCCTTGAAGAGGAAAACAGGAACATCCTTTTCAACCAGCTCCAATGTTCCATGGAAAAAGTCTGCAGATGTAACGGATTTTGTTCTTACCCACTGCATTTCCTCGAGGATGCACATTGAGAAGAGATATGTTTCTCCCCAGAGCGTACCTGAGCCCACAAAGATATTATATGGCTCTTTTGCATAATTTCTGGCAATCTCTGCAGCCTTAGGCTCGAATTCTTCCCTGATCCTTACCAGATTTTCGAAAATATTCTCTATCTGATCGGCAAACTTAGGATAAGCAGGATATTCTCCACGGTTATAGAGAAGTCTGAGACCCATCATGAAATACATAACATATGAATGCTCGCAATCTCCGCAAGGATTTGCAACTACATAATCCAATTCCTTAGCCAGGGCAGTCTCATTGTTCTTTGTAAAGCCTGCCACCTCTATTCCCATTTCACGACACATTTTTACGGCTTCCAGAATTTCCTTGGTATTTCCTGATGCTGATGCCGTAAGAACCAGTGATTTTTCAGTCAGATATCTCTTGTCCTTCTTTATGCAAAGCTCAGCTGCATTTTCAAGATATATAGGAAGATCTGTATAATGTTTCATAACATGAACTACAGGATGCCATTCAGCCCATGTTCCGCCTATTCCAATGATAACGATATTATCATATCCTCTTTCACTCAGAGTGTCGGCAACCTTCTCTATATCAGCTCTTTTGCTGTAAGCCAGCTTCCCTTCTTCCATGTATTTTTTTACATCAAAATTTCGCATTGGTACGCCCTCCTTGTATTTTTAACGTTAATTTTTTGTTATTTCTATATTAAAGGATACTTCTTTTGAAGCTATTTTCCAATGATTTTGAAGAAAAAAAATCGCACCACTTTCTATGCATTAATATACCAGTTTATGCAATCAATAAATTATTCACTATAAATTCTGTTTTTTCAATAATTATAAGCCACTATACCAGTTAAAAATAATTTACGATGGATTTTTAAATCTGAACTCAAATTTATCGCATCTTACATAACTTTCAGTATATTCAACTATCTTTCCATCTTCGTCCTGTCCTATCATTTCAAGATAGTATACCGGCTCCTTTTCATTGATGCACAATGGAATTCGTTCCCTTTCCCCGACTTCGATCAGATGCAGCTTCTGCTTGAACTTTTTGGGCATATGGCCCATTGAATCCATGAAATCATAAAGAGAAACACGTGAAAAATCCACATTATCTATGCCCTGAAAATACCCTTCAGGCAAATATGTGTATTCCACCGCTATAGGCTCGTCATTACCGTACCTTATCCTGTGCAGCACATAGACATTGTCACTTTCCCCAAGACCCAGCTTATATGAAAAGAAACGCGATGATATGACGCCCTTTGTAAGCACCTTGCTCGAAATTTTAGTCCCGTAGCTTTTCATAATGGCAGTTATTCCGCCATTTCCCGTCTCAGACATATAGCTTAAATCCATCTTGGCAACTGAATGCTCTTTTACGAATGTACCCGAGCCATGTATGCGATACAGGTAACCTTTGTTCACCAGACTGTTCATCGCATATTTTACGGTCATTCTTGATACTCCGTACATGTCAGCCATAACTCTCTCGCTGTGCAGCTTTTCACCCGGCAGCAGATCTCCCGACTCTATCTGCTTTATTATCATCTTCTGAAGACTTAATGAGTTTGATTCTCTTTCTTTTATGCTGTTTTTAACGCTTTTTGTTTTCATTGCATCCATTAATCGTCGCTTATAAACTGTACTTTTTCCTTTATTATTATATCATCAAAATACTCTATTAATCTGTTATGCCTGTCATAAGCCAGCGCCTCATATCTTATCACAGGCTTTGACATATTAACATTAAGCAGTTCTGATTCAAGACCATTGGCATAAACAGCCGTCACCTTGCCTTCAGATCTGACCATATATATCTGGTATTTCTTTCGCAGCGCTTCATATAAAGATTTATTATGCACATCTTCTTCCGAAAGATTTGGAGCAAGATCACATCTTATATGGCTTCTCTGCAGGCTGATGGGAACGCCTCCGGCGTATCTTAGTCTCATGATCCTGTATACCTGACTATCCTCCTCAAGCCCTGTCTTCAAAGCCATCTTCTCGGATACAAATATTTTCTCAAAGGTCAGCAGTTTAACGTAAGTGGACTTTCCCATCTGCTCTATTACGCGCTTTGTGGATATATGATCGCCAAGATTAAAATCAACTCTCCTGGATGCAGTATAATATCCTGATTTCTCACGACATGTTATAAGCCCTTTCTCGAGAAGGCGCTTAAGCGCACTTCTGACAGTACCTCTCTGGACACCGTAAAGCTCCGACAGCTTTCTCTCCGAAGGCAACCTGCCGCCTTCGGGATATGTTCCGGTTTCTATCATGTATTCTATTTCCTTTGATAAAAGGACGTCCAGTGTCAATACTCCTCTTGTCATTCATCACCTCTGATCCTTTTCAGTATTTCACACCAAAACCGAAAGCACCTTCCACAAGACATGTCTCCGCGGAAAAATCAGCTGCATACGAGAAGGCTTCTGTTATCTCATTACTGCTGAGGATTTTTCCTTTCCCAAATCCCCCTCTCATTACTGCCACAACAAAAGCTGTAAAGAATGAGTCACCCGCGCCCATCGTGTCAACGGGTTCTACTTTTTTCACAGTTCCGTTATAAACTTCCCCTTCATACCACAGCTTTTGTCCGTTTGTTCCGTCAGTAACCAGAACCATACTGACACCATACGACAAAGCCTTTTTTACTGTCTCTTCCATTCCTGAAAAGCCGGTCTCTGCTGCTGAAAAAAGCGCTATATCTATATAAGGACACACTTTTTGAAGATATTCATCCGTTCTGTATTCATCCTCTGCGGAAAAATCAAAGGTTTTTACGGCATTGATATCAGACAGCTTCATAATTTCATTTTCCATCGAAGCATAACATCCGCAATGGATCAAATCAAAATCGTCAAGATACTCCATATGTTCTTCCTTCAGGGAAAAAGGAATCCACGCTTCCTCGCCTCTGTCACCATATTCACATCCTACAAAAACCCTGTCTCCTTCCTCAAGAGTGACATCACATCTTTCAGTTGCAAGCGCTTCTCTTAATGGAGATCCGGATATATCCACTCCCAGGCTCTCAAGAGATTCTCTTATCAGAATTCCCTCTCTATCGTCAGCTATATTGCCTAAATAAGACGCCTCTTCTCCGCATCTCTTTGCATAAACGGCAAAATTAACCGCATTCCCCCCGGGGAACATAATTCTCTTGTTAATATATCTATCTACTACATTGTCTCCCATGCCTAAAAATTTCATATACTGTTTTCCTTTCAACTTTATCCTGCTTATCAATTAACGACAATATAATATCATACAAAAAAGCTTCGAACAACTTCGAAGCTTTTATTTTAATGGGAATCATGCATTTAATTGAATGTTATCACCGTACCTGTCTTTCCTTCAAGGGCCTCGACAGCCTTATCCAGCGATGTGATGATGGCCTTCTTGTTGGGATATGTCCTCACAAACTTCATCGCAGCCTCCACCTTAGGGAGCATGCTTCCTGCCGGAAAGTGTCCTTCCTCCACGTAGGTTGCCGCCTCATCCAGCGTCATTCCGGCAAGATCCTGCTGATCAGGCTTATTGAAGTTGATGGATACCTTTTCCACCTCAGTGAGTATCATCAGTATATCCGCATCCACCTGTTCTGCCAGAAGCTCTGCAGCATAGTCCTTGTCAATTACCGCTGCAACTCCTTCAAGTGTACCGTTGGGCTTTTCAACGACAGGTATGCCGCCGCCTCCGCAGGTTATCACAACGCAGCTGTCCCAAAGCTGCCTTACGGCATCGATCTCAACTATTCTCTTCGGAAGCGGCGATGCCACAACTCTCCTGTAGCCTCTTCCCGCATCCTCCTTCATGGTATAGCCCTTCTCGGCCTCTAAAGCTCTTGCCTCTTCCTCTGAATAGAACGGGCCTATCGGCTTGGTAGGATTCTGGAATGCCGGGTCCTTTTCATCAACTATCATCTGAGTAGCCACGGTGACAACAGGAACATTCCTGTTGTCTCTGTTGAGGGCATACTTTAGACACTGTTGGATATGATACCCGATATACCCCTGAGACATGGCGCCGCATACGTCAAAAGGCATTGCAGGTGTAACATCCCTGGCAGCCTCGGAGGACATTACTATTCTCCCCACCTGAGGTCCGTTACCATGTACAACAGCTATTTCATAGCCCATACCGCTGATCTTGGCGATATGACTGCATGTGTTTTTTACAACATTGAGCTGGGCTTCTGCAGTTGCCGGTCCGCTGCCTGACTGCAGGGCATTTCCGCCCAGTGCGATAACTATTCTTTCTGCACTCATGATAATATTCTCCTAAAAAATTATTATACTTTAAAGATCATCTCTGTTTACAGGACAGCTCATACATCTTGGGCCGCCTCGTCCTCTGGAAAGCTCAGAGCTTGGTATGGTCAGAACCTTGATTCCCTTTTTGTCCAGCAGATCGTTGGTAACATAGTTTCTCTCATATGTCACCACCACTCCCGGCGCTATGGCCAGAGTGTTGGAGCCGTCGTTCCACTGCTCTCTCTGAGCCGCCTGAGGGTCATTTCCTCCGCATCTTATGAGATCAACGGCAGGAAGCCCCAGCTCTATCTTCAGGATATTCTCAAGCTCATCCTGAATACTGGAGAAGTGGGCATTGCCTTCCTTATCGAGAGTGATCTCGTAAAGCTGCAGCGGACCTTCGATCTCAGGGTGTATCGTGAACTTGTCGTAGTCCACCATGGTGAACACCGTATCCAGATGCATGAAGGCTCTGCACTTAGGTATATCGAAAACAATTATCTTCTTGAATGAGGATTTGTTCAGAATGTTTCTGGCAAACCTTTCGATACCTGCAACCGTGGTTCTCTGTGAAAGCCCTATCGCCACGATATCCTTTGACAGCACCAGCACATCGCCGCCCTCCATGGAGTAGGCATGGTCATAGTCGTACCATATATGGCTTCCCTCAGGAGCGAAGTCCTTATTGTAATCGAACATATACTTCAGCAGCAGCGCTTCACGCCTTCTTGCCGTAGTACTCATATGATGGATGTTTATGCCGTTTCCCACGCACGCTCCCGGATCTCGCGTAAAATACAGATTCGGCATTGGATCAGTATAGTACGGATATCCTGCCGCAATATAGTCGGCCAGCGAATCGGATTTCACCTTAAGCTCACTCTTTTTCACCCCTGATATCACCTTCTCCACCATGCTTCTCACATTCATGGACATGAGATATTCTTCAAGAACTTCTTTGACGTCATCCGAATATATATCGCTTTCATCTATGAATTTTCTTACGAATTCCTTTCTCACCTTGGGATCCTTCAATGCCTTGACGGTTTCATCGACGTAATATATAACCTCGACATCGTTTTCTCTCAGAAGATCGGCGAATCTGTCATGCTCATTCTGAGCCACCTTCAGATACGGTATATCATCAAAGAGAAGTCTTTCAAAATTGTCAGGCACCAGACCTTCTATCTCGTTCCCAATCCTGTGGAGCAGAACTTTATTAAGCTTACCTATTTCTGAGTAATTATTGATTCCGGGTTTCATAATAACCCTCCTTTCCTATCTCAGATACATACCTTGCCCAGCTTTAATACCCCTGTTAAGCCAATGTGGCAACTACTACTGCCTTGATAGTATGCAGTCTGTTCTCCGCTTCATCGAATACCTTGGAGTATCTGCTTCTGAACACTTCGTCGGTAACCTCACGGATATCGTATCCCAGCTCCTTCTGGCTCGCTGCCATAGTCGTCTCAAAGTCATGGAATGAAGGCAGGCAGTGCAGGAAGATCACGTCGTCGTTTTCCGTTGCCTTGAGCATATCCATATCAACTCTGTACGGTGTCAGCAGCTTTACTCTTTCAGGAATCTGATCCTCTTCTCCCATGGAAGCCCAGATATCCGTATAGATGACATCTGCTCCCTTGAGACATGAAGCATCTGAGCTTACCTCTATGGATGCACCTGTCTTGTCTGCCACTTCCTTTACTCTGGCAAGAACGTCCTTATCCACCTCGTCAACAAGCTCCTTAGGACCGTATGCAACGTAGCTCATGCCCATTTTGGCGCAGCCGTACATCCATGCATATGACATGTTGTTTCTTACATCGCCTACGAATACTACCTTTACCCTCTTGAGAGGCTTGTCGATATGCTCCTCTATGGTGAGCATGTCAGCCAGTATCTGCGTCGGGTGGTCAACGTCCGTAAGGCCGTTCCAAACAGGAACTCCCGAATACTTTGCCAGATCCTCCACAACAGACTGCTCGTATCCTCTGTACTCGATACCGTCGAAGAATCTTCCAAGAACCTTTGCAGTATCCTCCAGCGATTCCTTCTTGCCCATCTGCGAGCCCTTAGGATCCAGGTATGTTACGTGAGCGCCTTCATCGTGGCATGCCACTTCAAATGCGCATCTCGTTCTTGTCGATGTCTTTTCAAAAAGAAGACAGATGTTCTTTCCCGCCAGAAGTCCGCCGACAAAGCCGGCTCTCTTTTTGTTCTTCAGATCCTTTGCCAGATCCAGCATGTATCTGATTTCTTCCGGTGTGAAATCCATAAGTGTTAAAAAACTTCTTCCCTTTAAATTTACAGCCATTTTTTCCTCTCCTTTTCATTATCTCATTTATTTTTTCATGTGTTATTTGTCCATATCGTCTTTACAATTGAATCATACTATATATTTCCATCAATCAAAAGTACCAGTATTTCTATTTTTTAGCATACCAGTTATTTATTTTAAACATTTATTAGATTAACATCAATATTTTTTCTGAATTTTCTAGTGTGATTGTATGATTATTTTACTGAATTTCTCTATTCCTCTCTCTATCTGTTCACACGTAGGATACGAGTAATTCAGCCTTACATGGTCGCTCCCTCTGCGGTTTTCAGGATAGAATACATAGCCCGGTATGAAGGTTATTCCCTCCTTCTGAGCATCGCTCAGAAGCCTTCTTACATCTATGCCCTTGGGGAGCCTTACCCACATATATACGCCTCCCTCAGGGCTTCGGCAGCTGATTCCGGTTTCCGCTGCAGTCCTCTGCAGAAGATCATACATCAGATCCCTCTTCTCCCTGCATATCCTCCTGAATCCGTCCAGCCTTTCGTAAAACGTGCCCTGCTTCATGTATTCCACCAGCAGCATCTGTGGCACCCAGTCCAGCGAAACGATCTTCATGGACACCAGCTCGCTGAGCCTGCGTGTAACGTCTGCGTCGGCTATGACTACGGAGATCCCTGCCCCCGGCATCATGGTAAGCGAAAAGGAATACATATATATAACATTATGCCCTGTATCCATGGATTTTATCGAAGGAATGGCGCCTTCGCCGTAATACAGCTCGGAGCATTCGTCCTCTTCGATGATGGGCACCCTGTATTTATACGACAGCTCCAACAGCTTTTTTCTCCTCTCAAGAGGCAGCATAGCTCCTGTAGGATTGTTGAAGCTTGAATCCACATAGATGAAGGCAGGCTTTTCCTTCTCTATCAGCGCCGCCAGATTCTCACATATCATGCCATGCTCATCCATGGGCACCGTGACGAGACTTCCTCCGGCAAACCTGATGGCTCTGAAGATATCCGGCGATAATGCTTCCGGCACGATAACCCTGCTTCCCGGAGAAAGCATGAGAGTCATTATAAAGTCAAAGGCCTGATTGTTTCCGGTAAAGATCTGTATGTTGGCAGGCTTCGTTATTATTCCCTTTGTGCTGAGAAAATTGGCCACCTCCTTCCTCAGCTCGGGATCGCCTTGATACGGCGTATAGAAATACGCCCTGTCTTTTCTCTCCGTCAGTATCCTCTCGAATACGGAGGCAGTTTCCTCCGGAGGGTAAAGCTCTCTGGCAGCTACGCCTCCGCCAAAGGAGATTATGCCCTTTTCATATGATTTATTGAACAGCTCGTCGAAATCGCCGTCGAAGCTTATGTACTCTTCCTTTATGAGCGCTTCCCAGTTTACAGGCTTCTTCACCATGCCGTAAAACATGCTCCCGTAATTAACGTGGTATGCCTGACCCTGATATGCACTGATGAGACCTTCATCCTTCAGCTCGGCATATGCTCTTATCACAGTACTTCTGTGCACCTTCAGATTGGCTGCCAGAACTCTTTCAGAAGGTAGACGGCTGCCGTTGACCAGCCTTCCGTCAAATATCATATTCTTTATCTGATTCGATATCTGAAGATACAGAGGCGTTCTGCCCTCTCTGTCTACGGTGATGTTCATCTCTTTTCTCCGTGAAATTGATAGTAACATGTTTCAAGGCGTCCGTTATACAGCTTTCTGCGTCTGTCCGCCTCACGTCCCATTATCTTTTCTTCAGCGTCCTTGTCAGTCGTGATGACAAACAGCGACCAGTCGGGGTTTTCCCTGAAAAATCTGCCGAAGCCATCATATATCTTCTTTATCTCCTTCTCCTCACCTATACGCTCTCCGTAAGGAGGATTTGTGATTATTATTCCGTTTTCACCTACAGGCTTCAACTTAGATGCATCCACCTCTTTGAATGTTATGCTGTCGTCCACCCCGGCTTCCGCCGCATTTTCACGTGCCGCTGCCACAGCCTTTTTGTTTATGTCAAATCCGTATATGCTCAGCTCCGTGTCGTAATCCATGGCCTCGAAGGCAGCCTTCTTTTCTTCCTTCCATATGCTTTCGTCTATGAATTCCCACTGCTGACATGCAAAGGCTCTGTTGAGACCGGGTGCTATGTTCCTTGCTATCATGGCAGCCTCTATGGGAATGGTCCCCGAACCGCAGCACGGGTCCACAAGTATCCTTTCCTTTTTCCAGAAGGAAAGCTGAACCATGGCGGCCGCCAGAGTCTCCTTGATGGGTGCAGCCACATCACATATGCGGTATCCCCTTTTATGAAGACCTGTTCCCGAGGTATCCACTGTGAGTGTGACCCTGTCCTTGAGTATCGTGACCTTCACGGTATATTCAGCTCCTGTCTCCCGGAACACTTCCAGCCCGTAGAATTCCCTAAGTCTCTCCACGATGGCCTTTTTCACGGTTTTCTGACATGCGGGAACGCTGTGGAGCTTTGATTTTACCGACGTGCCGTTGACGGTAAATTTTCCGTCGGGAGGTATAAGCTCCTCCCACGGCAGCGCCTTTGTCTGCTGGAATAGTTCTTCGAATTCGGATGCGTCGAACTCCGCCATTCTCAGCAGCACCCTGTCGGCGCTTCTCAGCCACAGATTTGACCTGACTATGGCTCTTTCATCGCCCATAAAGGTAACCTTGCCGTCCTCCGTCTTCAGTATTTTATAGCCGAGAGCGTCTATCTCTCGCTTCACCACAGCTTCAAGACCAAAGGTGGCCGTTGCTATCAATTCAAGTTTCATATATAAGTTTCTCTCCTGTTCAAACTGTTTCTGCTGATTATATCTATATATTTAAGGGATTCTCCCGTCCCCTTTGCCACGCAGAAGTCCGCCTCTTCCGCCACTGTCGTCATGATTCCCGTTCTCTCCTCTATTCTCCTGGCAAGGCCTCTCAGATATGCGCCTCCGCCTGTGACGATTATACCTGATTCGCCCACATCAGCAGCCAGCTCCGGCGGCGTCTTTTCCAGAACGCTGTGAACTGCTTCGCATATCACATCGAGGGGCTCTTCGAGAGCGCAAAGAATCTCCTCCGACGAGACCTCAACCGTTCTGGGAAGGCCCGACACCAGATCGCGCCCTTTGCATAACGTCGTGAGACTCTTCTCATCAGGATGGGCTGCTCCTATCTGGCACTTGAGCTTTTCCGCCATACGCTCTCCTATATAGAGATTATGCTCCTTCCTCATGTATTTCACTATGTGATCGTCAAACTTATCGCCTGCGATTTTGACGGATGTGCTGGTAACTATTCCTCCCATGGAGATCACTGCGATGTCGGTGGTTCCTCCTCCTATGTCTATCACCATAATGCCTTCAGGCGCCGTTATATCTATGCCTGCGCCGATGGCAGCCGCCACCGGTTCTTCTATGAGATACACAGCTCGGCCTCCCGCCTGCAGCGCAGCCTCCTTGACGGCTCGCTTTTCCACCTCAGTCACTCCGCTGGGAACGCACACCACAAGTCTGGGCTTCAGAAACCTGCTGCCGCCGCATGTCTTCCTGATAAAATACTGCAGCATCTTTTCCGTCACATCGTAATCCGAGATAACGCCTTCCCTCAGCGGTCTTACTGCAGATATATTCCCCGGAGTCCTCCCTATCATCCTTCTGGCTTCGCTGCCTACTGCCAGAATCTCATTGGTGTCCCTGTTGATCGCCACCACAGACGGCTCCTGCAGCACTATGCCCTTGCCCTCAACGTAAATCAGAACATTCGCAGTTCCCAGATCTATGCCAACTTCTTCGGTAAAACTCATCTTACATATCAGTGATGACAAACATCACCTTCTCCTTTCATTTTAACAAGTTTCTTTTAGTTTTACCACAGCCAATAAAATTTACACCGAAAATCTAAATGGAGTATATTTTTTTGACGCTGTTCATATATTGTTCTAACTGATAAAGTTAATCTAATATGAGGTGGTGAACTGTCACATTATGAAAGATTATATAGAGGAACGAGTTCTTGAGCTTGCCCATTATATCATCGAGACCGGAGCAACCGTGAGAAGCACTGCGGCCAAATTCAGAGTCTCAAAATCCACGGTACATAAGGATATAACCGAGCGGCTCCAGGAGCTGAACCCCGCTCTTGCGGCTGAAGTCAAGGAAGTCCTTGACAACAATAAGGCCGAACGTCACATCAGAGGCGGTCTCGCTACCAAGGAAAAATACCTTCATATCACCAAAAATCAGAACACATACCGCGATTCCCTCTAAAACCAGGCATAGCTCTGCAGGCTGTCTTACAGCCTGCAGGCTTCATGTTCCCATATCGCCTCTATGTTCTTATATCGTCCTTAAATTTTTCAAAGGTCTTGTCACCTATCCCTGACACCTCCTTGATATCCTCTATGCTTCTGAATCTGCCGTTTTCTTCCCTGTACTCGATTATCTTCTGCGCCGTTACGGGGCCTATGCCATCCAGAAGCTGAAGCTCTTCGCTTCCAGCAGTATTTATATTTATCCTTTCATCGTGATATCCCGTCACCGTCATCTCATCGCCGGGCTCTCCGTACAAGCCTTCGCCTTCCCTTGAAGGAATGAGTATCTTTTCTCCGTCCTCCACAAAGGCCGCCCTGTTTATCTCCGTAAGGTCGGCATTTTCCGTAACACCTCCTGCTGCCATGATGGCATCATCCACACGGCTTCCCTCCTTAAGCTGGGCAACCATGGGATTGTTGACCTCGCCGCCTATGTCCACAAGTATGACAGCGCTCGTCGTTTCCTCCTCAGCCACCACAGGCTTCTCTACTGCAGCTCTTTTATCTTCTTCCTCTCCTCCGGCGACAAAAACAAAAAAAGCCGCAGTAACAAGCACGGCTGCTGCGGCTACCTTAATGAGCATATCCCTGTTTTCATCTATGAAGCTCCTTAGCTTCTCGTTTCTGTAAATATCAATCAGTTTTTCTCTCATTCCAAATACCCCCTTGTATAAATTTTACATTTATTGGAAGTATTTGTCAATTATTTTGTATTTACTATTCCGTGAAAAATATCTTTCTTCTCATAACCTGTATCTCGCTCCTATCCGTATCTATACCAAGACATTCCGTCAGCGTCGTTATCACCAGCTCAGGACTTAGGTTTGATGAGCTTCCCGAATCAAGGAGTGTCGTAACGAACAGTGTTTCAGCCTCTGTCACAAAGGAGATGTCTCTTATCATTGGCTTTATGTCCACCTCCACCGGCTCCTTCTTCTTTTTCTGCCTTTTCCACGTCCTTATCTTATCCTGCCCCATGTATGTCGTTTTTATCTCCTGGGCATTCATGGAAAGAGGCGTATTCAACGGTATGGCGATGATATACTCTGCCGCCTCTGTTCTGGCTGCCAGAGTTTTCCCTGTATTAGCCGCCTCTCTGCAGTCTGTTATGACTATTCCCTCCGGCATCATGGGCTGCAGTGTATTTTCAATGTACTTCACATCATAGCTTTCATCCGTCTCGAATTCCAGAAGCTCGTTCATTCCCCAGTAGCCCAGAGACAAGGGCTGAGCAAATCCCATCTTGGGATGAGGATTGAACCCCTGTGAATAGCTCTGATTTATTCCTGCCCTCTTGAATATGCGCTTGAACATCTTCATCATATCAAGATGCGAAGTATAGCATATGACTCCCGTCTTTGAAAATGTAAGTATATATTTAGCCATGCTTCACCTCCGGTAAATCAGCGTTCTTGAAGCACTCAGTATATCTGTTTATACCGCAGCCGACACAGCCCTGCCTGCAGTCTTCAGTCACCTTGGCTTCGGCTGCCTTTTCATTTTCCCTCATGAGAAACTCTCTGCTTACCAGCGGATCTATGATGTCCCACGGAAGTATCTCATCGTACGATCTTTTCCTGTAGTTGTAAAAGGCTATATCTGTACCGGTTTCTTCAAATGCCTTCTGCCAGAGCTCATCGTTGTAATGCTCTGTCCATCCGTCAAATTTGCATCCCAGCTGATGCGCTTTTTCTATGAGAGCCCCTGTCCTCCTGTCGCCTCTTGCCAGAACGGCCTCCAGGACGCTTGTTTTTGTTTCATGATAATTGAAGGTCACACCCTTGATGTTAAGTTTCCTGCTTAGATGGTTGTGCTTTTCCACAAACTGCTGCGGTGTGTCCTGAGCTGCCCACTGAAACGGCGTGTGAGCTTTGGGCACGAAATTTGAAACGCTGACGGTCACTCTGAATCTGCCGCCTTTGCGTCCCCTTATCCTGAAGTTGATATCCATTATGTTCTTCGCAATCTCTCCTATGCCGTCCAGATCTTCATACGTTTCTCCCGGAAGCCCTGCCATAAAATAGAGCTTGATGCTCTCCCAGCCCAGCTCTATGGCCTGCTCCACAGCTCCGTATATGTCCTCCTCCGTTATGTTTTTATTGATCACGTCTCTGAGGCGCTGACTTCCTGCTTCAGGCGCAAAGGTCAACCCCGACTTCCTGTAGCCCTGTATCTCGTCCAGTACCTTGAAGGAAAAGGAATCCAGTCTCAGAGACGGCAGGGAAAGCGCAACGTTGCGCTCCTTGCACATCTTCATCAGCTCCAGGGCCATTTCCTCGAAGCAGGAGTGGTCGCTGGTGGAAAGGGAGAGAAGAGAAAGCTCATCATGTCCCGTGTTTGATATCTGCTCTTCCGCCAGTCGTCTTATGGTTTCCTTTTTTCTTTCCCTGACAGGTCTGTATATCATGCCTGCCTGACAGAATCTGCAGCCTCTGGTACAGCCTCTGAAGGTCTCCACTACGGAGCGGTCGTGTACCGTATCGATGAAGGGAACTATGTTGTTGACAGGGAAATCCGCCTTTTCAAGATCCTCTATCACTGCGCGCTTCACTCTGTCGGGAGCGCCTTCCCATAGCTTGTTGAAACCTTTTACGGTCCCGTCTTCATTGTACGCCACATCATAAAACGCCGGTATATATACGCCGTCGAAGCTGCTGATCTTTCTCAGGAATTCATCCCTTGAGCTGCAGCTTTTTTTTGCAGCGCAAACATTTTCCAACAGCTCCTCTCCGTCTCCTATGAGAAATGCATCTATGAAATCTGCCAGCGGTTCGGGATTGTATGCACATGGTCCTCCTGCGATTATCACAGGATCCTCCTGCCCTCTGTCACAGCTTCTGAGAGGAATTCCTCCCAGCTCCAGCATATTGAGGACGTTCGTATATGACAGCTCATACTGAAGCGTAAAGCCCAGTATATCCAGCTCCTTTACCGGTGTGAATGTCTCCAGCGTAAACAACTGCCGGTTGTTTTCCCTCATCAGCTGCTCCATGTCGGGAGCAGGCGCAAAGACGCGCTCGCAATATATGTCTTCATTTTTGTTGAGGATATTGTAAAGAATCTGAAGTCCCATGTATGACATACCTATCTCGTATGTGTCGGGAAAGGCGAAGCCCATCCTTACCGAGACCTTATCCGGATCCTTTCTGACGCTGTTAACCTCTCCGCCGATATATCTTGCAGGCTTCTCAACCTTTTTAAGCAGCTTGTCCAGTTCCTTATCTATTATCATCGCAGTCCTTTCATCAGATCATCGATACTGCAGCCTATTTTATCTTCGATCTGTTTTATAAAATGCTTCGTTTGTTTTTTCTTTTCAAGGATTATCGCCTCGGCTTCAGGCTTTCCGTTTTTCTTTGCCTTTTCTATTACGTAATCCATTCTCCTGTCCAGACCTACATACTTGTCCTCCATGACGGTCCTGTCACCAAGGCACACCAGGTCGGTTTCATTGACATCGCTTATATCAGAGAAGGGAGAATATGTCATATGCGCCCTGATTATCACAGCTTCCTGTTTATATCCAAGCCTGTCCATCAGATCTGCGCCGATCTCCCAGTGCTTATCCTCCACTCTCGCTATGTCGTGCAGCATTCCCGCTGCCATTATCAATGGTACGTCGAGACTGAAGCCGTGCTTGTTGAGCTCCCTGGCCACGGCGCAGGCTGTATCGGCAACTGCTCTGCAATGCTTCCTGACATGCTCCGGCGTACCGTATTCCTCCAAAAGTCTTTCACATTCCTGCCTGTCGGGATGTTTCATCGTTATCTTACCTTCCTTGAACACTGTATCGCTTTTTAGTATACCACAATATCGTCCTTTTTCTTATTTAAAATTCCTTAAACGAGTAATAAAAATCCTTCCCCTTCTTTTTTTCATAGACTCCTATTATCTGCCCTTTTTTAACATTTACAGGCGTACTGACTCTTACCGACTTCAGGTTGCCGTAAAGACTTTCGGCATGGCTGCCGTGAGTTATCCTTATGTATTTGCCTATTTCCTCATTTTCTCCAACGGCAGTCACCTTGCCTCCTCCCACCGCATATACCACTGTTTCATTGCCTTCGTATTTTTCATCTATGGGCTCTCCGTATACAGGTTTTCCCGTCATGACATCCACCGCTTCATCCATCTTTCCCGTAATTACGGCAAATACCTCCGAGGTTTTGCCGGCGGCATTTTTTACATCCTCCCATGTATAGCTGACCGCCATATAACTCATGACCGCTTCTGCTCCTTTTCTCATAACCGTCAGCTCCGATTGCCCCGCCACCGTGATAACAGCCGCAATCATCAGACATGCCCCTGTCTGTATCAGCATCTTCTTCAGCATCGTCCACCTCCTATATTATATATATTCAGCAGATGCAAAAAAAGAAGACGGATGAGCCTTTGGCCATCCGCCCTTGATACCGTGATTATCAGAAATAATAATCCTCGTCCACATATTCGAATTCGAAGTCCTTGACCTTTATAGTGTCTCCGTCTTCGATACCCATTTCCTTCAACTGCTCGATGGCTCCGCTCTTTTCGATATACTTGTAGAGATATCTCATGGATCCTGAGTCGTTAAAGTTGGTTGAATCAAATATCTTTTCAAGCTGCTTACCGGAAAGAATATAATTATTTCCGTCGAAGTCGGCATAGACTCTCCTGTAATCAGGATCATTGTCCTCTGCTTCAAAGTCGAACATTTCGTATCCGTCATCCTCGTCTTCAGGCTCCAGCATCAGCTGCTGAAGCATGTTCGCAGCTTCTGCCATAACCTCCTTTACACCGATATTGATGGGCGCCGACATAGGGAACACCTTATATCCCTTTGCTTTGACGTACTCCCTGAATTCGATATACTGAGGGTCATCTTCATCTATAAGATCGATCTTGTTGGCAACGACTATCTGCGGCTTTCTGAGAAGCCTTGGGCTATACTGCTCAAGCTCGTTGTTTATCTTATCGAAATCCTCAATGGGGTTTCTCCCTTCACTTCCCGATACGTCAACTACGTGTATCAGCACCTTAGTTCTCTCTATGTGCTTTAGAAACTTATGACCAAGACCTGCACCTTGGTGAGCGCCTTCGATTATCCCCGCAATATCAGCCATGACGAAGCTTGTATCATATATTTTGACAACTCCCAGATTCGGCTCAATCGTGGTGAAGTGATAATTGGCGATCTTAGGTCTGGCGCTGGTGGAAACGGAAAGGAGGGTTGATTTTCCAACATTCGGGAAGCCTACAAGCCCAACATCGGCGATCAGCTTCATCTCCAACACAACCTCTCGTTCTCTGGCTGCACCTCCTGCTTCTGCGAAGTTGGGAGCCTGTCTCGTGGAAGTGGCATACTTTACATTTCCTTTGCCGCCCTTTCCTCCCTTCGCAGCGATAAACGACTGGTCAGGCTCTGTGAGATCTCCCATCACATGTCCTGTCGCTTCATCTATTATCATGGTGCCGACGGGAACCTTTATGATGAGGTCCTCTCCGTTTTTACCATATCTTTTCTTTTTCATTCCATCCTGTCCGTTTTGGGCCTCATACTTTCTCTTATATCTGAAATCCATAAGAGTTCGCATGTTTTTATCTGCTTTGAATACTATATCTCCGCCTTTGCCGCCGTCGCCGCCATCCGGTCCGCCCTCCGGTACAAATGGCTCTCTTCTGAAGGAAACGGCTCCATTGCCGCCCTTACCTGATTTTATAAGTATTTTGGCTCTGTCTACAAACATAGTCTCACCTCAAAAACAAAGCCCCTAATATTTCATTAGGGGCTCGAAATAGCTTATGCTTCTTTTGGATATACACTTACCTGCTTTCTCTTCTTGTCATATCTTTCGAATTTAACAGCTCCGTCGATCATTGCAAATAATGTATCGTCTCCACCTTTTCCAACATTGTTGCCAGGGTGGAACTTAGTTCCTCTCTGTCTAACCAGAATGCTTCCGGCACTTACAAACTGACCGTCTCCAGTCTTAACGCCTAAACGTTTCGACTCACTGTCACGACCGTTTTTCGAGCTACCTACACCTTTCTTACTTGCCATGGATCAGTCACCTCCTCGCTATATCAATTTCAAATTTACGTTTTCCTGTTATTATATGATTACTTTAAAGCAGCTTCAATAGTCTCGATCATTACTGCATTTGTAGCCTTCTCATCGATTTCGATGTTGTTTTCCTTAGCGAACTCGATAAGCTCAGCTTTTCTCATTGACTTCAGCGACGGCTTCTTTGCAGCCTTTGCTTCTTCGCCGGCTTCCTCTGCCTTTGGTGCCTCAGCCCTAGGAGCTGCAGGCTTTGCTGCAGGAGCTGCCTTTTCTCCGCCGATTGCAGTGATCTCTACCAGAGTGTATGGCTGTCTGTGTCCCTGCTTCTTTCTGTAGTCCTTCTTAGCCTTGTACTTGAAGATTATTACCTTCTTTCCCTTGCCGTTTTCAACTACTTTACCTTCTACTGCAGTTCCTTCAACGTAAGGAGTTCCTACTTTAACTCCTTCGCCTTCACCTACTGCGAGGACCTTGTCAAATACAACTGTGTCGCCTGCTTCTGCGCCCAGCTTTTCAACGACGATCTGATCCCCGTTCTGTACTCTGTACTGCTTTCCGCCTGTTTCGATAATTGCGTACATTTTGTTTCTTTACCTCCTCTATCCAGTCTCGCCTTATCAGGTATCAGCCCTTGCATTTACTTGAATAGAGCTGAATTTATGAACCTTTACCGAGCGGCTTACATTGATATATGATACTACATTTAAGTCGGGATGTAAAGAAAAAGTTCACCTGCAGGTGTAAAAATCTTCGCCTGCAGGTGTGAAATGCTTTTATTCAATTATAACGCCGTCTTCATCTATCATCAGAGCGTCATCGATTCCCGGAATATCCATATCGGCTTCCTCGCTGTTTTTTTCCTTCTCCTTCTTGAGAGTATCCAGCAGCATGCCTTCTATTTTATCCATTACTTCAGGGTTTTCAGTCAGGTAGGTCTTGACGTTTTCTCTTCCCTGTCCTATCCTGTTGCCTTCAAAGCTGTACCACGAGCCCGCCTTCTGCAGAATCTTCGCCTCCACTGCACAGTCAAGCACATCTCCTGCCTTGGATATGCCTTCTCCATACATTATGTCGAATTCGGCCTGTTTGAACGGAGGCGCTACCTTGTTCTTTACGATCTTGGCTCTCGTCCTGTTTCCCAGCACCTGATCTCCCATCTTTATGGTCTCAACTCTCCTGACGTCTATTCTCATAGACGAGAAAAACTTAAGCGCCCTTCCTCCTGTCGTGGTTTCGGGATTACCGAACATAACCCCGATCTTTTCTCTCAGCTGATTGATGAATATTATGGTGGTATTTGTCTTGTTTATAACGCCGGCAAGCTTTCTCAGCGCCTGTGACATCAGCCTTGCCTGCGCACCTACGGTGGCATCTCCCATGGCTCCGTCTATTTCATTCTTCGGAACAAGAGCAGCGACCGAATCCACAACTATGACATCTATGGCTCCGCTTCTCACCAGCATTTCAGCTATCTCAAGAGCCTGTTCGCCGTAATCAGGCTGCGATACCAGCAGTTCATCCACATCTACGCCCAGGTTTCTGGCGTATTCAGGATCAAGCGCATGCTCCGCATCTATGAAGGCGGCCTTACCACCCAGCTTCTGCGCCTCTGCGATGACGTGAAGCGTCAATGTCGTCTTACCGGAAGACTCAGGTCCGTACACTTCAACGATTCTGCCTCTGGGAACTCCGCCTATTCCGGTGGCAAGGTCAAGGCTCATGGAGCCTGTGGAAATGGCTTCTATATTGAGCTTGGCATCGTCATCCCCCAGCTTCATCACAGCGCCTTTGCCAAACTGCTTCTGTATCTGGGAAAGCGCAGCTTCCAGTGCCTTTTCCCTGTCTGTATTGTTTACCTGATTTTTATTTATCGTCATTTCTTTTCCTCCAAACTAATGAACGTTTGTTCTTTTTTTAATAATACACCAAACTTATGTTCTCGTCAAGCTATATTTACAAGCTTCTCACAGCTTTTCTGTTTCATCTCGCATAAGCTCTGCTCTACAGCTATTTTATCACACTTTACCGAATATGCATCAGATAATTTCATCTGCTGCTCAGCCGGAGCTCCCTGAATATTCCCCTGAAAAGCCTGCCCTACAGCTTCTCCTCACCTTTTCTTTCTCCATATGCTTCCCCCTTGCGCTTTTATTTTTGTAAATATATGGTAATTATATACCGCCACGATGCGCATGTCAATATTTTCCATTTAATTCATCGATTTTTCTTTTATATACTTTTCTGCCTTTCACTTTAATGACATTCCATCGTATGATACGGCTATTTGATATTCCGTCATATTCTTTTCTGCGATTATCCTCGCAAGAAAAAACGACCTCCCAATGGTTAGATTTTGTCTAACCGTTGAGGGTCGGTTCCCTGTTAACCGGCTCTTTGCGGATTATTATAGCATTTCTATAACCTACGCCAGCCCTTCAACCTTTGCCAGTGTATCCTCGTCGGAGAGCTCCATGTCAAGGATATTCATGATTTCCTTTACATGCTCAGGGTTCTTTAACGCAAACTGCCAGATTTTCTGTCCTATCTCATTGTCCATTCTGCCTGAACGAATCTTGTATTCCAGCAGGTCTCCCACCGGCATGACAATTTCTCTCTTTTCCTTCATGTCCATGATATCAATTCCTTTCTATGGTATAAATTTGCTGTATTCGATGTGTTTCACAAATATTTTAGCAGAAAGCATCAGCAGTGTCCACCTTCAGCACCCGTGCACCGGCTTTACCTGACACGCCTAAAATATTCAAGGAGGCCTGTACATCCTTCGACCACATCATCGTATGTAATATCAAAATTCCCCGTATACCAAGGATCTGCAATGCTCTTATCCTTTCCTGCAAATTCCGCCAGCTTGGAGATCTTATGCTCAGCATCTTCTCCGACAATACGTATTATATTTCTGATGTTGGCATCGTCCATGCCGATTATGTAATCGAAGCTTTCGTAATCCTCCTTCGTCATCTGGCGGGCGCGACGCTTCGTATACGGGATCCCGTTTTCATCCAGCTTGCGCTTCGTTCTCGGATCCGTGTCGTTCCCCAGCTCCTCGCGGCTGGTCGCCGCAGATTCTATATGAAAATCATCGGCAATCCCTGCCTTGCTTACCATATCCTTAAAAACAAATTCCGCCATAGTGCTTCGACAGATATTGCCGTGGCACACGAACAAAACTTTTATCATATCTCTTAAACTCCTTTAAAATGCTGATTTTCCTTGATTTTACGCCACTTTCCGGCATTTCCGCGGCAGAGGCATTTTCATCTTATAACAGTATAACTTCGCATAAATCTGCTTATTTTGGCCATCATCTGTCGTAAATTCTGTCGTAAATTCAAAAGATTTACGACACAGATATTTTACTGAATTTGAAAATGCTTAAGCATCTTTATTTTACAACAGTTTGGAGGTTTACACAATCTCTGGGATATTCCTTGAATTCTACATGCAAAGCGCTACTATTCAGCTGCCTTAAAATTGTATAACGGTCTGATCCGGTACAGAATATCTGCCGTCGGTTCGATCTGCTCAACGATTTCATCTAACGACTTATATGCCATTGGAGCTTCATCCAGTGTACGTCTGTTGATGCAGGTAGTATAGATACCTTTCATCTGCTCTTCATACTCCTGCATGGATAGTTTTTCCAAAGCATCCTTTCTGCTCATTATTCTTCCGGCTCCATGAGGCGCAGAACAGTTCCATTCCGCATTTCCCCTGCCGATGCAAATCAGACTCCCGTCACGCATGTTGATGGGAATCAGAAGCTTCTGCCCTGTTTGAGCTGAAACCGCACCTTTTCTCAAAATCATCTCGTCGGTATCAATATAATTATGTATCGTTGTAAACTGTTCTGCTACCGTCACATCCATACCCTTTACAATCACATCAATCATTGCTCTTCGATTAAGAGCTGCAAATTGCTGGACAATCTTCATATCGTGAATGTATTCATTAAACAGCACTCCCTCAACATATGCAAGTTCTTTTGAGACCGGAGTGGCTTTAGCACGCTCTTTTCTTAACTGCTTTAATTTCTTGTTTATTTCTTTAGAACGTCCTTGTTCCTTCATTTCACGTATCATAGCATCAATTTGAAAGCGAGCGCTTCCGCACAGCGCCGTAAAGCCTTCATTTTGATAATACCGGGCAACTTCATTTCCCAAATGACGGCTGCCTGAATGAATAACAATATAATGATTATCATCACCATCTTTGTTTACTTCGATAAAATGGTTCCCTCCACCAAGGGTGCCGATACTTCTTCTTGCTCTGACCAGGTTAACATGTTCAGCACAACAGAGCTTCTCCAAATCGATTTCTCTGTTCAAAGGATGCTCCTTATCACGGACATCTCTTCCGCTTGGGATTTCACTTCTAATCAGAAAATCAAGCTTGTTGAAATCAATTTCTTTTTCCCTGATACGGATAGTTTCCATGCCGCATCCAATGTCAACACCCACCATTCCCGGGACGACTCTGTCTGCAATGGTCATCGTAGTACCTATCGTACATCCCATACCTGCATGTACGTCCGGCATTATTCTTATTTTGCTGTTTTTAAATGTTTCCTGATCGCAAACCGCTTTAATTTGCCCTGCTGTAACTTTATCGAGTTCTTTACAGTAACAGACAGCATTATTATATCTTCCTTCCACTTTAATCATTTTATCATCTCCAAAATTTACAAGACGCCTCATATGCCCTTATTTCGGTTAACAGTCGAATGCATAACATTTGCTGTTGGCGTCTTTACGCTGAAATCATGCCACAACAGACATATATCTCTCACTTCTCAGGACACCCATCATGAAATCGTACGGATCATATAGCCCGCTTGCCACCATGGAAAATATTTTAGGCGTACAGCCGGAAACAAGCACAACGCCTTGATCATTCATCTTAACAGGCTGTTGGGCATTTCTGCTGCATACATTCCAGAACACAACCTGCGGAAGCTGATATCCGTGCTGCCTGAATAATTTTCCGGCATACTCGAAATTTGTCAAGCCCGCATCCTGTGTACAGCAATTAAACTCCATATCGGAAATAATATAAATCGTTTTTGGCAATTCTTCCTGCAGGAGGTTATTCTTTACCGCTGTGCGTAAAACGAGCTCAAACACTTTCAGGATGTTCGTATCCGCCACTTCATTATACTCCATGCAGTACATTACTTTGTCAACGATATCCTTACCCTTGATTTCCACCAGCTTCGGGCTATGGGAAAAGGTTATGAAATGGTTTTTAAAAGCACCTTTGCTACGTTCAGCAAAATAAATTCCGAGTGAAAGCGCCACGGCTGCCGGTTGCGGCGCTCCGTACCCATACATGGAAGCTGAGCCGTCTATCACCACTAAGGCATTATCTTCATTTGTGAAATCATCAAGTCCATTCCATGAAACATCCATTGCCAGACGTTCTTCCTCGGTAAAGACCTCTCTCCCCCACATTTTTACAACAGGTCTGATTATTTCATACGGCAGCAGCGTTCCTGTATTTATCTTTGCTTTACCGCAATTCACTTTATCTAAATAATCCAGATATCGCTCACTATCATTTCTGAGAAAAGCCTTTCTGTATTTATACATCGCTCCGGATGGCTGCTTCGAGTAATCAAAGGTATAATCCTTCTCACGCAGATTGTTTTCAATCAATCTGATATGATTTCTCAATGCACTCAATGTCTTTCTGTATTCCACTTCTCTCATATTCAGCGCTTTGGCAATTTTCTTAGCCTTCGCAACAGCCTCTTTGTTTGATGTGTTTACAGAAGGCAGCCATTTTGCCAGCAAGGTAACCGGCCGCTTCTGATCCATCGCCTCAATGTCTTCCTTCAGGCATTTTTCAATGTATTGGACAGCTTCATTTTCACAAGGAGTTCCCATCAGGCTCAGCAAATCATCAAAGCGCCCAAACTCTGCTATCTGTTCAAGATTCCTGATCACCGATTCCTTTCTGTAGCCGGCCAGCCAGTTAATACATACCCTGAAGGTTCTGCGTTCACCAAGGCCATCTCTCACATCTCTGCCGAAAAACAGGTTTTTCATAGCCAGGTCGGCATCTTCAATGTAAGCCATTTTAAAACGCCTTATAATTTCCTCTTCGCCCACATGCCTCAATGCCCCAATAGTTGCAAAAAGATCCAGATTGTCGGAATATGTAGTGATATATGTTGCTGCTCCATTTTCTGTATAAGTTTTATTTGCCTCATATTTTAACTTATTTAACATCTTTCGCACCTCCTTATTTACAAGACACTTAGCCATTCGAGGATTTTCAGTCCCTCTGGTTTGCTGAGCCTATCTGTACTCGTTTTTTCAAGAAACGGTATCTTATATCCGATGGTTGCTGCAGGTGTCTTTTACAAGGTGCCCGGTAATATGATGCAGGAGTTGAACCTGCCGGTGTCGGAGTATAAATCCGGACTTTCCCAAAGTTAAAGATACCACATCAATCCCACGCTGACTTTTGCTCAACTGATACAGCCGGAGGGCTGGATAACAAGAAAAGGCGGTATGCGCCCCGTGGAGGGG
>CAUDEQ010000022.1 GCA_958448635.1 uncultured Bacillota bacterium
CATGGCTGCAATGCAAATCCTGATTCTGGTTTTCATCGTTTTTCTCCTGAAATTTCTTGTCCCTTGAAAAGCAATTCGTTTAATGTCTTATCCATTTTACACTTTAAATTATCGCCTTTCAAGATGGTTTGGCAAAATAAAAGAGAATTTGTTATAATAATATAATGAAGTATAAAAAAATCGTCAAAGGAAAGTTCATAAACAGACCCAACAGGTTCATAGCTAATGTAAAAACAGGAGAAAAAACGACAACGGCTCATGTGAAAAACACAGGTAGACTCGGGGAGCTTCTTAAGGAGGGGGCAGATGTATTCCTGGAGGACCATGTGGAGAATATGGGAAGCAGAAAACACAGGTATTCACTGGTGGGAGTTACTAAGCCGTCGGCGAAGGAAGACAGGCTGGTTAATATAGATTCCCGGGCTCCCAACAAGGTGGTGAAAGAGGCTCTGGAAGACGGAAGGCTTCTGCCGTGCGGAGTGAAAAAAATATCGTATGTGAAGGCTGAATACATGTACGGTGAATCAAGGCTTGACTTCTATGCGGAGTGTGATGGCGGAGCGAGGCTCCTGATGGAGGTCAAGGGAGTGACCCTTGAGGAAAACGGTACAGCCATGTTTCCGGATGCGCCTACGGAAAGGGGCATAAGGCACATAGAGGAGCTTATCCATGCAGTGGAGGAAGGATACAGAGCCTGCATTGTATTTGTGATACAGATGAAGGGCGTTGCGGCGTTTGAGCCCAACGATGCAGCTCATCCACAGTTCGGTGAAGCTCTCGCTAAAGCCGCTTCTATGGGGGTGGAGGTGCTGGCATATGACTGCGTGGTGGATGAGACGTGGATGAGACTTGATGAGCCTGTTGGGGTAACGCTGAGAAAGCATTTTTAATGCCGTAAAAACATTTAAATATCAACGATTTAACGGAAGCTTCGATGGTGATCGAAGCTTCTTTTTTGTGCAAATGGCAATGCGGCGGTGATTTGGGAATAAAACAATATATGGCATAAATTTTAATATTTGCTACAACATATGGTGCTTTTGCTGCCGGCGAATTGTTTTTTCTTTGCTTAAACGTGATTTTGGGAGCAAAAAAGCATTGTGGTGGAGTGAAAATGTTGCGAATTGGTGTAAAGTGGTTTAAAATGGAGTATATAAAAATGGGGGAAGAATCAGATGTTTGTAGGCAAATACAACAACTCAATAGACGGAAAGTCGAGGATGATAGTGCCTGCAAAGTTCAGAGAGGAGCTTGGAGGCAGCATTGTCATAGCCAAATCTCTGGACAGATGCCTCACCATTTATCCCAGAGAGCAGTGGGTCAGATTTGTTGAGGAGAAGCTGAGCATCCTGCCTATGGGAAGTGAAAATGCGAGAAAACTGAGAAGACATTTTTATTCATCGGCTGCAGAATGCGAGGTGGACAAGCAGGGAAGGCTGACCATACCGCAGGAGCTGAAGGAATATGCGTCTATAGATAAGGAGCTTGTGACGATCGGAAGCGAAATGACCATTGAGGTATGGAGCAGGGAAAACTGGGACAAGGAGCTTGATCCTGACACAGGTGAACTTATGAGTGCCAGCGATCTGGCGGAAAGCATGGAGCAATATGGATTTTAAACATATCCCTGTACTGTACAGCGAGTGCATTTCCAATTTAAAAATAAAGCCGGACGGAGTATATGCAGACGGAACCCTGGGCGGAGGCGGACATGCCTTCGGTATAGGCAGCCTGCTGAGTGAAGCGGGCATGCTGATAGGCATAGACCGTGATCAGGACGCCATAGATGCTGCGTCGAAAAGGTTGGATAGCCTTTCATGCAGCGTAAAGCTTGTTCGGGATAACTACTCCAATATCAGGGAGATTCTGCAAGAGCTGGAGGTGCCGGGCATAGACGGCGCACTGTTGGATATAGGAGTATCGTCCTTTCAGCTAGACAATAAGGAAAGAGGATTTTCCTACATGCAGGATGCGCCTCTGGATATGAGAATGAACAGGGAGGACAGCTTCACTGCCTACGATGTGGTGAACGGTTATGACCGCAGACAGCTTGCGGATATCATAAAGAAGTACGGAGAAGAAAAATGGGCGTTGCGGATAAGCGAATTCATAGTAAAGGAAAGAGCCAAGGGCGCCATAGAGACCACCGGTCAGCTGGTGGATATCATAAAGGCTGCCATACCGGCATCAGCCAGACGTGACGGGCCTCATCCGGCCAAGAGAACCTTTCAGGCCATAAGGATAGAGGTGAACAATGAGCTGGAGCAGCTGGAAAGGGCAGTTGATGAATTCTGCGATGTGCTGCTGCCGGGAGGAAGGCTTTGCATAATAACCTTCCACTCCCTTGAGGACAGGATAGTGAAGGAGGCATTCAACAGAAGGCTGAATCCATGCACATGTCCGAAGGAATTTCCGGTATGCGTGTGCGGCAAGGTGACGGATGTTGTAAAGGTTACGGGAAAGCCTATTGTTTCAGGCAGAGAAGAGCTGGATGAAAATCCCAGAGCCAGGAGTGCGAAGCTCCGTGTGATAGAAAAGAAGAGGTAGAGAAATGATTGCACCTGAAAGATGGTATGAATATCAAAAGGATTATCAGAGATATGGGCTGGACATGAAGCCGCAGACGGAGCGCAGGTCACGTACCCAGAGGAAGAGAAAAACAAAAAAAGCTATCATATCTTCCGGAGGTGCGAAGAAGCTGGCGTTTTCCACGGTTCTGACTGTAGGTATAGCTATGATAGTGCTGATAATTGTCACGGCATATGCGGCGGGCATAAGATATGACATAAACTCCATGGTGAAGGAAAACAATGCTCTCATGGGCGACATAGAGAACCTTCAGGTAAAGATATTCAGTGCTACAAATATCGACTATGTGGAAGGCAAGGCTACAGGCGAGCTGGGGATGAAATATCCATCGTCTGAAGATTATGTATATTTGACAGGAGACGATCTCCCGGAGCCGGGTTTTGCCGATATAATAAAGGAAAATGCATATAATTGATTTTACAAAATATAATATGTCGTAGTATTGGAAAAAAATGCGATGCAGATACCCGGACAGCTTAATATGGTAATGATGTCCGGGTTGTTTTTAAGGGAGTAAAATGACAACATCAAACAAGAGCAAGAAAAATCTCATATTGATATTGGGAATAGTGTTTGTATGTATGCTGGTGCTGTGCATAAGAGTTGGGTGGATACAGATCGTAAGGGGCGATGAGCTTTCAGAACGTGCCATACAGCAGCAGACACGAGACACGCCTATAGAAGCTGAAAGAGGCGTAATATATGATACCAACGGCAATGAGCTGGCGGTAAGCGTAACCTGCTACACCATCTGGGCAAGACCAAGCGATATCAAGGCTGCGGAAACGGCTAAAGAACGCAGTGAAAACATCGAAGAGGTGTCAACGACGCTGTCCGAGCTTTTGGAAATGGATTATGCGGATGTCAAGAAAATGGTGACGTTGGAGCAAAGCATCGTCAAGGTCAAGAAGGGGATAGACAAGGAAACGGCTGACAAAATAAGAGAAAAGGGGCTGCAGGGGATAGAGATAGCGGAGGATACCATGAGAAGCTATCCGCTTGGAGCCTTTGCGGCTCACACTCTGGGAAGTGTTACAGATGACAATGTGGGGCTTTCGGGGTTGGAGCTTGAATACAATACATATTTAAGCGGAGTAGCCGGAAGGTGGATAAATTACACAGATACACGAGGATACAGGCTGTCGTACGGAGAAGAAAAGTACTACAAGGCAGAGGATGGCTACAGCGTGGTGACCACCATAGATCAGGTGATACAGCATTATACCGAAAAGGCTCTGGCGCAGGTGCAGGAAAAAACCAGCTCCAAGAGAGTTCTGGCTATAGTGATGGATACGGAGACGGGAGACATACTCGCCATGGGGCAGACGCCTGAATTCGATCTCAACGATCCTAAGACGCCTCTCGATAAGGAAGAACAGAAGGCTCTTGAAGGCATGTCTGAAGTAGAACAGGTAAATTACTGGAATAAGATGTGGAGAAATTCACTCATATGCGACGTATACGAGCCGGGCTCCACTTTCAAGCTGATAACTACGGCTATAGCGCTTGAGGAAAATATGACAAAGATGGATGATTCCTTTACATGTACCGGTTCGATAGAGGTCGCAGGGGAACGTCTTCACTGTTGGAGATCGTCAAACCCTCACGGCACCCTTAACCTGAAGCAGGCAGTGGCCAATTCGTGTAACCCGGTCTTTGTCGAGCTGGCAGGTAGAATAGGCATCGATCTCTTCTACAGTCATCTGGATACACTGGGAATTACAGGAACGACAGGTATAGACTTTCCGGGTGAAGGAACGGCCATTCTTCAGTCACGTGATACGGCAGGACCTGTAGGACTGGCTACCATCGGATTCGGACAGGGCGTTGCTGTTACTCCGATTCAGCTTATAACTGCCATCAGCTCCTTCGGTAATGACGGAAAGCTGATGAAGCCGAGGCTCGTAAAGGAACTGAGGGATGAGAACGGAAATACAGTTCAGGAATTTGAGCCGGATATAGTAAGGCAGGCGATATCCAAGGAGACCGCAGATGAAATGAGAGAAATAATGGAGTTCTCCGGAGAAAGCACTATAGGTATAGAAGGTTATAAGGTGGGTGCAAAGACAGGAACCGCCAATAAAATAAAGGAAGATGGAACAGGGTACAGCAATGATACATATTCTTCATGTATCGCAATGGCGCCGATGGACGATCCGAAGGTTTCAGTGCTTGTTATCGTTGACAGCCCACAGGGCGTTCATTTCGGAAGCGCCACTGCAGCTCCCGGTGTTAAACAGATACTGGAGGATACGCTTAGATATCTGAACATATCACCTGATGCTGAAAATCAGGAAGAGGAAGAACAGAAGAAGGTTGCAGTTCCCGATGTGGTGGGCACCAGCGTAAGTGAAGCAATAGGAGTCCTTGCCGGAGCGTCACTGTCATACGATCTCGATGAAGCTGCTGCTGAAAAAGACGATTTCATCGTGACGAAGCAGTATCCTGCAGCAGGAACTAAAATTAAAAAGGGCAGTAAGGTTTATCTTTACAATTAAAAGGGAAAAATAAACAGGCAGGCGGAAATCATGAACAGACTGACCATAGAAGAAATAGTCAGAGCTTCGGAAGGAGCGCTGATAAAGGGCAATAAAAATGAATACGTTACAGGTGTAAAGCACGACTCCAGAGAATGTGAAGCCGGCGATATGTTTGTGGCCATAAAGGGTGGCAATAACGACGGACATAAATTCATACCGCAGGTGGTGAAGAGCGGATGCAGGACCGTCATGGTCTCCCATATGCAGGGTTGGCCCGATGAAGTCGCCGTGGAGGATATAAACATCATCAAGGTGGAGGATACGGTTTATTCTCTGGGTGAGCTTGCCGCCTACTATCTGTCTACGCTGAATGTGCTGAGGATAGCCGTTACGGGAAGCGTTGGAAAAACCTCGGTAAGAGACATGATATATTATGTCATGAGTGAAAGGTATAACTGCGGAAGAAATCTGAAAAATTACAACAATTTCATAGGTCTTCCCATATCCATATTCAGATTTGACAGCAGCACTGAAGCGGTGGTTCTGGAAATGGGAATGGATAAGTTTGGGGAGATAGACAGACTTGCCCGGATAGTTAAGCCGAACATAGCCGTGATAACCAACATAGGAGTGTCCCATATTGAAAATCTGGGAAGCAGAGACGGTATTTTCAAGGCTAAGATGGAAATCGCAGAGCATATAAGCCGCTTTGACGATGGCAAGGAAGGCGTTCTCGTATTTCCATGGGATGATGAATACCTGACAAAGGAGAATACAGCAGGAGATTACAGGCAGGTTTCCATAGGTGAAGACGGAAGAAGTGAATATATAATATCGGATGTTGACGATTTCGGGCTTGAGGGTATACAATTTGTGCTGGAGCACAAGGAGAAAAGCAATCGTATAAGGCTCAGAATTCCGGGAAGACACAACGCAGTCAATGCATCGGTGGCCATCGCCGTAGGCATGGAAGCGGGAGTATCCGTGGAGGAGGCTGCAGAAGGACTTTTAAAAGCGGAGCTTACGGGAAGCCGGCTGAAGTCAGTGGATACAGGAAGGCTGAAGATAATAGATGACACATACAATGCCAATCCCGATTCAATGAAAAGCGCCATGAGAGTATTGGAGCTTAGCAGCTGCAAGGGTAAAAAGACAGCCATCCTCGGCGATATGTTTGAACTGGGAGAGGAAAGTGAGAACCTTCATTACGGTGTGGGGCTTTTCGCAAGGAATCTCAATATAGATACCGTGATAGCCGTAGGAAGAAATGCAGCACATATCGCTGAAGGAGCAGCCGGAGGCAATGCTGAAGCAGTTTATTACGAAGACGTGGAAAGTCTGAAAAAGGAGCTTGGCAGATTTGCAGGCGTCGGTGATATCATACTGGTCAAAGGCTCCAGAGGAATGAAACTGGAGCGGATAGTGGAAGAATTAAAGAAATTATAGGAGTTGCCATGAGTTATACCAATATCGGAATAATAATCATAATAGCGTTTCTGATCTCGGTTCTGATAACGAGATATGAAATACCTGTGCTGAGAGCAAAGGCAGGACAGAATATAAGAGAAGACGGACCTCAGACACACCTTTCCAAGGCAGGGACGCCCAGCATGGGAGGAATAGCGATAATCATAGCGGCAGTATTTGCCACCTTGATCGGCGGTCTCATCTGGAGCGCTGCTATTTCCGATATTATCCTGATAATATTCGTGTTTGCCGGTTTCGGTATTATTGGCTTTTTTGATGATTATCTCAAGGTCATCAAAAAGATGAACCTGGGGCTGCGGGCGTATCAGAAGTTCGGGCTTCAGATAGTAATATCGGTGATACTTGCAGTGTTTCTGGCCAATTATTCTGATGGAAGCACATATGTATATGTGCCTGTGGCTGACATATATGTGGATTTCGGAATCTGGTATATTCCGTTCATAGTCTTCGTCATGCTTGCCATGACCAATGCAGTAAACCTTACAGACGGTCTCGACGGTCTGGCATCAGGCTCGACGTCCTTCGTGTCGCTGTTCTTCGCAGTTGCGGGTATAACCTACGGAGTAACGTCGGGAGCGTATTTCTGTGCCGCTCTCTGTGGCGGCTGTCTGGGCTTTCTGGTGTTCAACAAGAATCCTGCAAAGATATTCATGGGAGATACAGGCTCTCTGGCACTGGGCGGCGGGCTGGCTGCTGCGGCAATAGTCATGAAGCTGGAGCTGCTGCTGCCTGTGGTGGGACTGCTTTATGTGATAGAAGCCCTGTCGGTAATTCTGCAGGTAGGGTATTTCAAAATCAGCGGTGGAAAGAGGATATTTAAAATGGCGCCTATCCACCATCATTTTGAAAAATGCGGATATAAGGAGATCCAAGTCGTGATAGCATTCTGGATATTTACTATAATATGCTGCCTTATAGGCTTTGCAATTATTTAGAGGTAGAGGTTATGAAGGATAAAAAAATACTTATAGTCGGAATGGGAAATTCAGGCAAGGCGGCTGCTCAGGCGATGGTGAAGCTGGGCGCCGAGGTATATGTGCAGGACAGCAAGACTGAGGGCGATATGGATCCTCAGCTTCTCGCATTTTTAAAGGAAAAAAAGGTGACATGCTATTTCGGGGCTGTACCTGAAGACATGTCTGTATTTGATATGCTCATACTGAGCCCGGGAGTATCTCCCGATCTGGGATTCATAAAGGAAGCCGAAGAAAAGGGTGCGGAGATCATAGGAGAGCTGGAGATCGCCTACAGAACAGGTCATGGAAAATACGTTGCCATCACAGGTACCAACGGCAAGACAACAACGACGACTCTTGTGGGCGAGATATACAAGGCTGCAGGTGAAAAAACATATGTTGTAGGCAATATAGGAACAGCTGTGATATCGAAGGCTCTTTCGGCCGATGATGACAGCTGGCTTATAACTGAGTGCAGCAGCTTTCAGCTGGAAACCATAAAGGAATTCAGACCTCAGGTTTCGGCAATACTCAACCTCACCGAGGATCATATGGACAGACATAAGACTTTGGAAAACTACGGAAAGGCGAAGGCTCGGATATTCATGAACCAACAGGAGGAGCAATACTGTGTGGTGAACTACGATGACAAGAGGTGCTTAGCCCTTGCAGATGGCTGTAGCGCCAAGGTCGTGCCCTTCAGCAGGCTGGAGGAATTGGAATTGGGCGCCTTTGTTAAGGATGGAGATATAGTTATCAGGAATGAAGGGGGAAGCATCGTGGAAATCTGCGGAGCTCAGGAGCTTAAGATACCGGGATTACATAATCTGGAAAATGCATTGGCGGCATGCGCCATCGCTTACTTCGGAGGTGTGAAGCCTGAAGTGATATCGGAGGTTCTGAAATCATTCTCAGGTGTGGAGCACAGAATAGAGCTTTGCAATGTTATAGATGGGATAAAATTCGTCAATGATTCAAAGGGAACTAATCCCGATGCTGCGATAAAGGCCATAGAAGCGATGGAAAAGGACATCATACTCATTGCCGGAGGATATGACAAGGATGCTTCCTTTGATGAGTTTGTGGCCTCCTTTGACGGCAGGGTAAAGGCTTTGATGTTGTTGGGCAAGACGGCCACCAAGATAAAGGAAGCAGCAGAAAACGCAGGCTTTACCACATCCACAATATTAAAGGATATGGATGCATGCGTAAGAGAAGCATACAGGATAGCGCAGCCGGGCGATGTGGTTCTCCTTTCTCCTGCATGCGCCAGCTGGGATATGTATACCAGCTTTGAGCAGAGGGGACGACATTTCAAGGACTGTGTTAAAGCATTGGAAAGGTAACCGTATCAATTGAAAAAGAGGGCTAGGAAGACAGGAAAAAACTTAAATCATTTCAAATCGGGTGATTACCTGCTGATGCTGTTTACGCTGATGCTGGTGATCTTCGGTATAATTATGGTGTTCAGCGCCAGCTACTACTACTCCATAAGTCAGGACGGAACTGCATACAGCTATCTGATCAGGCATGGCGTGTGGGCTGTGCTGGGCTTCGGAGCCATGGTGTTCGGCGCCTGCTTCGACTACAAGATGTACAGAAAGCTTGCGCTGCCGGCGCTGATAATAAGCATCGTGCTGTTGGTGCTGGTATTCACGCCGCTTGGAGAGACGAGAAACAATGCCACCAGGTGGATAGGGGCGGGTCCCATAACCGTAATGCCGGGAGAACTGGCAAAGCCGGCAGCCATAATATTTGTAGCATGGTTTCTGAGTGAGGATATGGATCGGATAAAGTCGGTAAAAAAAGGCATTTTACCGTTGCTGGCAGTAATGGCGGTGCTGGCGGGGCTTATCATAAAGCAGCCTAATCTGTCCACGGCGATTACTGTATGCGGTATAATCGTTGCTATGATGCTGGTGGCGGGGATGAAATGGAGATATGTTTTCAGCACTCTGGGCATAGGCGCTGCAGGTATACTCAGCATCCTGCTGTTCATGAAGGACAGCTACTGGTACACGAGACTGACGGCATTCACAGATCCATTTGCAGATCCGCTGGCTTCAGGCTATCAGGCGGTACAATCGTTGCTGGCTTTGGGCTCGGGAGGTTTGTTTGGAGTAGGCCTTGGAAAGAGCGTACAGAAGAATCTCTATCTGCCGGAGCCGCAGAACGATTTTATACTGGCCATAATCGGCGAAGAGCTGGGGTTTGTGGGAATTTTATGCATAATGATAGTATATTCTCTACTGATATGGAGAGGCATCCATATAGCCATAAATGCACCTGATCAGTTTAGCATGCTTCTGGCATCGGGTATAGTGCTGATGATCGCAATACAGGTAATTCTCAATATTGCCGTAGTGACCTCGTCAATACCTGCAACAGGCATCAATTTGCCATTCATAAGCTATGGAGGAAATGCGCTGCTGATCTTTATGTTCTCCATAGGAGTGCTGTTAAATATATCACGGCATGCGCCGAAAAATTCAGGAGTTGAATGATATGAGAGTTATAATGACAGGAGGGGGAACGGGAGGACATATATATCCTGCCGTTGCCATCGCAGATGAAATAAAAAGACGCAACAGTAATGCTGAAATACTGTTTGTCGGCGCAGAGATAGGCATGGAAAAAAGGTTGGTGCCAAAAGCCGGATATAAGATAGAGCTCATACCTGTGGAAGGCTTTGAAAGAAGGCAAATACTGTGCAACCTTGGCATTTTGCAGAAGTATGCAAGTGCAAACATGAAGTCCAAAAGAATTATAAAGAAATTCAGACCTGATGTTGTGATTGGGACAGGCGGGTATGCCAGCCTGCCGGTAATCAGAACGGCTCAGAAAATGGGCATTCCGACGTATATACACGAGCAGAATGCGTTCCCGGGAATTTCAAATAAAATACAGGAAAAAAAAGCATTGAAGGTTTTCCTGGGCTTTGAAGAAGGCTCCAAATTCTTTAAGCATCCTGAAAAACATGTGGTTACGGGAAATCCCGTAAGGAGTGATTTTATCAACGTTGACAGAAACAAGGCGAGAAAAGAGCTGGGATTCAAGGAGGATGACTTCGTGCTGTTGGCATTTGGAGGGAGTCAGGGAGCAGCCAGAGTAAATCGAGCAATGATGAAAGTTATAGAAGCATTTAACGGCCTTGATGATATCAAGATATGTCTTGGTACAGGTAAGGATTACTACGGTGTGATATTAAAGGAGTTTGAAGAAAGCGGAATAACCCTTGGAGAAAATATAAGAGTGATGGAATACATCGATGACATGCCGGGGTATCTTTCCTCCTCGGATATCGTGGTGAGCAGAAGCGGTGCATTAACTGTGGCAGAAGTGACGGTCTGCGGTAGGCCGGCATTGTTCATACCATCGCCAAATGTTTCGGGAAATCATCAGTACTTCAATGCCAGAGCAGTTGAGGAAAAGGGGGGCGCTATTATTGTAGAGGAAAAGGAGCTTGATGGTGACAAACTCGTATCTAATATTTTGAAGCTCAAGAATGACCCGCAGCTGCTTAAGGATATGTCTGAAAAAAGCAAGGGCTGCGCTTTGCCTGAAGCGGTGATGACCATATGCGACAATGTATTCGCCACATACAAATAAGTAACGGAAATTATACCTCCGACATATTATGAAATATGTTTCGGAGGTGTTTTTTTTGAGCGAATATCATATAAAAGGCGGGCGAGCGCTTGAGGGAGAAGTTGAAATTTCGGGAGCCAAAAACGCTGCACTGCCGATACTGGCAGCATCCATCGTCGCCGGAGGAGAAAGCTTGCTGACGTCATGTCCCCGGATATCGGATGTGGACAGTATGACGGAGATACTTTCCTCGTTGGGATGCAGGATCTCAATGAATGACGGAACGCTGTCGGTGGATTCGTCTGATATGGGGAGCTGCAGTATACCGCATCATCTGATGGAGAAGATGCGTTCCAGTGTCTTCCTGGCGGGCTCGCTGCTGGCACGCTGCGGTGAAGCGACAATCAGCAGACCGGGAGGATGCAATATAGGCAGCAGACCTATAGATATACATATAGAGGGGTTAAAAAGGCTTGGTGCTGAGGTGAAGGCCGGTGAAGATACAATAAAAATTAAAGGAAGCCATCTCAGAGGATGTGACATACCGTTGCCGTATCCCAGCGTGGGAGCCACTGAGAATATTATGATGGCGGCTCTGGCGGCAGAAGGTGCGACCAGGATAATCAACAGCGCCAGGGAGCCTGAAATAGTTGATCTTCAGGAGTATATAAACAAGTGCGGCGGCAAGGTGTCGGGGGCAGGGACGGGCGTCATAACCGTCGAAGGAAGAAGAAGGCTGCGTGGCTGCAGGCACAGGATAATGCCTGACAGGATAGAGGCGGGAACGTATATGCTGATGGCTCTTGGTACAGGAGGCAGGATTTTTCTGAAGAACATTGGTCTGGAGCATCTGAAGGCTCTTGTTGACATTATGACGGAGGCGGGCTTTTACATTGCAGAGGATAAGGACGGGATCATGTGTATGTCTTCGGGAAACGAGAAAATAAGAAGACGTATTTCTACAGGTCCTTATCCGGGATTTCCAACGGATCTTCAGCCTCAGATGACGGCTTTCCTTACCACAAGAGGGAAAGGCTCGGTGATGGAGGAAAATGTATTCGAAAAAAGAACGGAATATGGAAATGAGCTGAAAAAAATGGGTGCAGATATTGAAATATCGGAAAAACAAGTTATAATAAGAAATAACAACATATTGTATGGTGCCCGGGTGGAGGCAAAAGACTTGAGGGGCGGTGCTGCTCTGATGATTGCAGGTTTCATGGCTGAAGGTGAGACGATTATATCAAACACTAAATATATTAAAAGGGGATACAGCAGACCTGTTGAGAAAATCAGAGGTCTGGGCGGTCAGATAACGGAAAATGAAAGGTGAAAATCGTACAGAAAAAAGTATCAGAAAGAAGAAGAGACGCAAAAAACGGTATTTGCTGCGGTTTATTGTATTTCTGCTGTTGTGCACAGGAATATACTTCGCTCTTCATATAGAATATTTTACCGTTGACGGCATAACTGTGGCAGGGAACAAGGATATTCCGGACAGCGAGATCGTGAAGCTGTCGGAAATCAAGGTGGGCGATAATATATTCGATTCATTTGCCTTCCTCGCCGAAAGACGCATAAAGAAAAACCTGTATGTGGAGGACGTGAACGTCAGCAGAAAGCTGCCCAACAGGATAGAAATAATAGTTACGGAGCGCAGCGGGAAGGCTCAGCTGGTAATGGGCAAGCAATTCGTCATAATAGACAATGACGGACAGGTGCTTGAAATTGCCCGAGAGGAAAAGGAAGCTACGCTGCTGATGAACATCAAGGTAAAAAAGGCCAAGGAAGGAAAGGATATAGAGGTCGACAAGACGGCTGCATACAACAAGGCGATGGACATAGTTGCGGCGGCGGAAAAGGGGGACCTGTTCTTCAAAAAGATCGATGTCAGAGGGGCTTCTGTGGATGCGTACATATACGATGGTCTCATATGCCGCGGCGAATACCGGGACATGCTGACCAGTATCGATTCCGGGGCGCTGAAGGCGGTGGTTTTCGACCTGTATCAGAAGGATATCGAAAGCGGTATTATCAACGTCAGGAGCAATAATTATTGTTCCTTTACGCCGTAAAAAATGTATGGTATAATTAAAATGTTAATTTATTAAGATTATGGGAGGTACTTCTGAATGTTACAATTTGAGATGAATGACTCGACGCTGCAGGAGATAAAAGTAATCGGAGTAGGCGGCGGTGGATGTAACGCAGTTAACAGAATGATAGAAGGCGGGATGAAGGGCGTGTCTTTTGTGGCAGTAAACACGGACAAGCAGGCTCTCGCAAAAAGCAAGGCAGAAACAAAAATCCAGATAGGAGAAAAGCTGACGAAGGGACTTGGCGCTGGCGGAAATCCTGAGATAGGACAGAAATCAGCTGAAGAGAACCTTGAAGATCTCGAAAAGTTCATTGCCGGTTCCGACATGGTGTTCGTAACATGCGGAATGGGCGGAGGCACGGGAACAGGGGCTGCACCTATAATCGCCAAGATCGCCAAGGATATGGGAATACTTACGGTCGGAGTTGTAACAAGACCTTTCAGATTTGAAGGAAGAAAAAGAGGAGAGCATGCTGATCTGGGAATCAAATTCCTGAAAAAGTATGTTGACTCTCTTGTAGTGGTACCTAATGATAAATTACTTGAAACAGTGGAAGAACAGACATCACTGCTGGAGGCATTTGCCATGGCGGACGATGTACTGAAGCTGGGCGTTCAGGGTATATCCGATATAATCGTAGACGACGCACTGATAAATCTGGACTTCGCAGATGTTACGACCATTATGAAGGACAGAGGCATCGTACATATGGGAGTAGGTACAGGCAGAGGCGAAACGAAGATCGACGACGCAGTAAGAAGCGCTGTGGACAGCCCGCTGCTTGAAACCAAGATATCGGGAGCAAGAGCAGTTCTCATCAACATCACAGGCGGCAGAGATCTTACCATGTTCGATGTGGATAAGGTTGCCACTCAGATTGATGAAGAGGCTGACGATAACGCCATCATCATCCTGGGAGCTTCAATCAAAGAGGATATGCAGGATGAGATATCCGTTACTGTCATCGCAGCAGGCTTTGAGAAGCCGGGCAGCGTAGATATCCTCAACAGCCCTGTTATTCCTAACAATACAGCAGAGAATGCAGAGCCGGCAAACGAGGAAGCGCCTGCCAAGGAAAATGTTTACAAAGGAACTTCACGCATTGATATCCCTACATTCTTACAGAGATAAGGGAGCGAAACGCTTATGGACAAGGTCGGCTATAACGATGTTTTTCGACAGCCGGCTTTGCTGACGCCCTCCTTGGAAACACAGTATCTGAGGAGCAGGTCGTCAATATCGCAAGCGGATATTTCCTATATAATATAATAGCCGGTCAAAAGCCGGCTTTTTTCCAGTTTATGAGAACAATAAAATCAAAGGACAACAGCATATACAAGGCGGCAGTCAGGCTCACCAGGAAGAAATATCGAGACGAGACGGGGCTGTATCTGTTGGAAGGAATCAAGCCGCTTCAGGATGCGTTTTCCATGGGAGTCGGGATAAGAACCGTGTTTTTGCGGGATGACACCGTAACCGAAGAGAGCTTTCCTTCGGAAAAATGCATAAGCCTTGACGAAAAGCTCTTTGCAAGGCTTTCCGATACGGAAACCTCCCAGGGGGTAATCGCAGTGGCGGAGCAGAAAAAGCTGTCCCTCGATGAATTCGCAGAGGCTGTTTCCGTGGGGACGGGAAATATCGTAGTCATGGACAGACTGCAGGATCCCGGCAACATAGGAACTATAATAAGGACGGCAGAGGCTGCCGGATACAGGGGCATCGTCATGATGACGGGAAGCGGCGACGTTTACTCGCCCAAGGTGGTGAGAGCTGCGGCGGGCTCCCTTTTCAGGATGCCGGTGATTCATGCGGCGGATCCACGGGAGGTGTCAGCCATAGCGAAGAGTCTGGGAAAGAAGCTTGCCGTAACATGTCTTGAGGACGCCCAAAGCTGCTTTGATGCCGACCTCAGCGAGAACATAGCGCTGGTTATCGGAAATGAGGGCAGGGGCGTAAGCAGTCAGCTGCTTGACCTTGCGGATATGAGGGTAAGGATACCCATGGAGGGAAGCATAGAATCCCTAAATGCGGCGGTGGCGGCCGGAATACTTATGTATCAGTCACAGAAGAAAAACAATGAGAGGTAAAGAAACATGCAAGCTCAGTTGAACAAAATTTTAGAAGATGCCAGAGCGCAGCTGCAGGCTGCCGAAACGTTGGCACAGACTGAAGAAATCAGAGTCAGGATGCTGGGTAAGAAGGGCCAGCTCACGGAAATCCTGAGAGGAATGGGAAAGCTGTCTCCGGAGGAAAGAAAATCCACCGGACAGATAGCAAACAAGGTAAGAGCAGAGATCGAAGGAATGCTGGAAGAAAAGTTTGCAGCTGTTAAGAAGGCCGCCAAGGAAGCCAAGTTCAAGGCGGAGAAGATCGATGTCACCGAACCGGGCAAGGATATTTTTGTCGGAGTCAATCATCCTTTGACGATTACCATAGAAGAGATTTCCAAGGTCTTTATGAATATGGGCTTTGCTATAACAGAGGGTCCTGAGGTGGAAACTGTATTCAACAATTTCGACGGTCTCAATGCGGGGCCTAATCATCCTGCAAGAGACATGACGGATACCTTTTATATCACGGAGGACATATTGCTGAGAACTCAGACCTCCACGGTACAGGTGAGAACGCTGCTGAAGCAGCAGCCTCCTATCAAGGTGATTGCTCCGGGCAGATGCTTCAGGTGTGATACTCCCGATGCCACGCACTCGCCTATGTTCCACCAGATAGAGGGCCTGGTGGTTGACGAGGGAATAACAATGGCTGATTTGAAGGGAACGCTGGACAGCTTTGCAAAACAGCTTTTCGGAACCGGAACAAAGACGAAGTTCAGGCCTCATCACTTCCCGTTTACCGAGCCAAGCGCTGAAATGGACGTATCCTGCTTCAAGTGCGGAGGCAAGGGCTGCAGGGTATGCAAGGGCAGCGGTTGGATAGAGATTCTGGGCTGCGGTATGGTACACCCGAATGTGCTGAAGGTAGGCGACATAGATACCGAAAGGTACACGGGCTTCGCCTTCGGTATGGGAGTTGAGAGAGTTGCCATGCTGAAATACGGAGTTGATGATATCAGACTGTTCTATGAAAACGATATGCGTTTCATCAATCAGTTCAAATAGGAGGTTAAATAGATGTTAGTTCCAGTTGAATGGCTAAATGATTATATAGATTTAAAAGATATCGGAATTGAGGAATTCTGTGACCGAATGATAATGTCAGGCTCCAACCTTGAGACATGCGAGCATTTCTGCGAGGAAATCGACAGAGTCGTGGTGGGAAAAATAGAGAAGATAGAGAAGCATCCTGATGCCGACAAGCTGGTGGTATGCAGTCTCAACGTAGGTGAAGAGGAGCCTGTCCAGATCGTAACAGGCGCACCGAATGTATTTGAGGGCGCATACGTTCCGGTGGCACTCCACAAGAGCAGGATTCCCGGACCGATCCACGGGCAGCCTAAGCAGGAGGGTGGTGTAAAGATCACCAAGGGCAAGCTGAGGGGTGTTGAATCCTTCGGAATGCTCTGCTCGGCAGAGGAACTTGGCTTTGAGGATAAGGTGGTTCCTGTGGCTCATAAGGACGGCATATGGATTCTTGAAGAGGAATATGAGCTCGGCATGGATTTTGCCGAAGCCCTGGGTCTGAAGCAGGCAGTGGTCGATTTTGAAATCACGCCTAACAGACCTGACTGCCTTGCCATGGTGGGAATGGCAAGAGAAGCTGCGGCCACATTCAAGAGAGGCTTCACATATCCTGATACGGAGCTGGCTGAGGAAGGTGATAAGAAGGCTGAGGATTTCGTATCGGTAGAGATAAAGAATCCTGAAGGCTGCAAGAGATATGTGGCAAGGATAGTTACAGACGTCAAGGTGGAGCAGTCACCTTGGTGGCTTCAGAAAAGACTCATGTATGCAGGTATGAGGCCTATAAACAACATCGTAGATATTACCAACTTCGTAATGTTGGAGTACGGACAGCCTATACATGCATTCGATATAAACCAGGTAAAGGGCGGCAAAATAATAGTCGAAAACGCTTCGGAAGGCGAGATGTTCACGACGCTGGACAACACGGAAAGAAAGCTTTCCGATGACATGCTCCTCATCAAGGATGCCGAAAGAAGCATAGCCATAGCGGGAGTTATGGGCGGTCTCAACTCCGAGATCGAGGACGACACCACGACCATCATCGTGGAGTCTGCCAACTTCAACGGCGACAGCGTGAGAGCGACTTCAAAGAAGCTTGCTCTCAGGACAGAGGCTTCGTCGAGATTTGAAAAGGGCATAGATCCTAATCTCTGCGAGGCGGCTGCCGACAGAGTCTGCAGGCTCATCGAGCTCATCGGAGCAGGAAAGGTATGCAAGGGAAGCGTTGACGTATATCCGGCTCCTGAGACGGCCAAGACGATAGATGTTAGAGTAGATCGTGTCAACAAGGTATTGGGAATCCAGCTTGGTCGTGAGGAAATGGTGGAAATCCTTGAGAATCTCGAGATCAAGGTGGCGGAAGAAGGAAACATCATGACGGTTACACCTCCTACCGTAAGACAGGATCTGCTGGAGGAAGAGGATTATATAGAAGAAGTGGCCAGAATATTCGGGTACGATAAGCTTCCGTCCACGCTGCCTAAGGGAAACAACGAGGCAGGAAAATCCAGAGAAAGGGCGTTGAGAGACATGGCAAGGGACGGTCTTTGCAGCATGGGCTTCAACGAGATCCAGACTTATTCCTTCGTAAGCCCTAAGGGTGTGGACAACGTGAGGATCGCAGAGGACTCATGGGAGAGATCCTTCGTGAGACTTATAAATCCTCTTGGAGAGGAAAACTCTGTAATGAGAACAATACTCACTCCTAACATGATGGAGGTGTTGGCAAGAAATTATTCCAGAAACATAGATGCTGTCAGGGCATTTGAAATAGGAAACACATTTATGGACAATCCGTACAGCGCAGACAAGCTTCCGGATGAGCAGTATTCTCTGTGCATCGGAATGTACGGAAAGGACCGGGACTTCTACGATCTGAAGGGCGCACTTGTTGAGCTTCTCAGACTCATGGGCATCAAGGAGCCTGTATTCGCCGCAGAGTCCGAATACGGAGTTTATCATCCGGGAAGATGCGCCAGAGTACTGGTTCCGTCGGGAAGACCTGCGCCTGAAGGCATGGAGCCTGAGATGGACGAGTTGGGCATCATGGGAGAGATACATCCCGATGTTGCCGAAAACTACGGAATGGACAATGTGAGAATTTACTGCTGTGAGCTGATGTTCGATGCGGTCATCAGACATGCCGATACGGAGAAGGCATATTCGCCGCTTCCTAAATATCCATCGACATCCAGAGACATCGCCCTTACCGTTGACGAGGATCTGGAGGTCGGCAAGATAGAATCGGTCATCATAGAAAACGGCGGCAGGATACTTGAAAGCGTGAAGCTCTTTGACGTATACAGAGGCAAGCAGCTGGAGGAAGGAATGAAGAGCGTTGCTTTCTCGCTGGTTTACAGAGATGCCGAAAAGACATTGACAGACGAGGACGTTGCAGAAGTACATGAAAAGGTACTTGAGGCTCTTAAGGATAAATTAAACGCTGTTTTGAGAGAAATTTAGGAGAGGGTTAATGGAAAACAACAGAGTAAAGGTGAAAATCTACGGACAGGAATACGTTATTGCGGGAGAAATGTCCAGAGAGGATATCGTAAAGGTTGCAGCATACGTTGACAACAAGATGATGGAAATTACCGAGGCTGCCAAGGCCGCCGGAGCAGCTCCTTCAAATGTTGCCGTGCTGTCTGCCGTCAACATCACAAGTGAGTTCTTCAAGATGATGGACGATATGGAGGATCTGAAGCGCATGAACATCCAGCTTGAAAAGGATGCTCAGCACTACGTACAGCTCTGGGATGAGTCAAAGAAGAACTACATGGATTATAAGGAAGAGACCCAGGCCATCGTACTTCAGAAGGATGAGCTGATGGTGCAGCTCAGACAGAAGGATGCAGAGATACAGGAGCTGAGAGCTGCTGTCGAAGCCGCCAAGTCTCAGGCTCAGGCAGGCATGGAGGAGGTCGTGAAGGAAATCGAGGATAAGTGCAGAGAGCTGGAAAACAGCTTCTTCGATCTTCAGATGGAAAACCTTCAGCTCAAGAGAGAAATGGAAAAATACAAGAACAACGGACAATAATACATGAGAAAAAAGACATTAACTGTTTTAGAGTATGACAAAATAATAGAACAGCTTATCGAACAGGCAGGCTCCGAAATGACTAAAAAGGTCATATCGGAGCTGATGCCTTGTAATGATGTGTCTGAAATAAGGGACAGCCAGGCGGAAACCACAGAAGCGGTAAGGCTCATCAACCATAAGGGGCCATTGCCAGTCGGTGGTTTTTATGATATTGAGGAAAGTGTTTCCTTCGCCAGAAAGGGAGGCACTCTCACCATGGCGCAGCTTTTGAGGATCCTGTACAACATGAAGACGGCAGAAAGGATAACGACGTTTCTTAAAAGCGATATCCCGGAAATACCTCTCATATGCTCCGTGGCAGAGCTGCTGGCAGTCCACAAAAAGCTGGCAGACGAGATAGAGAGATGTATCATTTCCGAGGATGAGATGGCGGACAACGCCAGTCCTGAGCTTCGCAGCATACGGCGTGATATGGTGCGCCAGAGCGAGGCGCTGAAGGTCAAGATGAACCACATCATCAATTCAGCCGACAACAGGACGATACTTCAGGATTCCATAGTTACCATACGTAACGGTCGCTACGTTATCCCTGTCAAGCAGGAGCATCGCGGCAAGGTGCCCGGTATCGTTCACGATCAGAGCGGCACGGGAGCGACGCTGTTCATAGAGCCGCAGGCCATAGTGGAGCTCAACAACCAGCTGAGACAGCTGGAGCTTGATGAAAAGGCAGAGATAAACAGGATACTGGCGGAGCTTTCCGAGGGAGTTTCCGAGATATATCACGATCTTGTCAACAATCAGAAGCTGCTGCTGGAGCTGGACTTGTTCATGGCTAAGGGAAGGCTGAGCATGGCAATGGACGCTGAGGAGCCTGAGATAAATGAAGACGGTGTGCTTCGGCTGAAATCGGCCAGACATCCGCTGATAGACGATAAAAAGGTAGTGCCGGTCAATATAAACCTCGGCGGCGATTATACGACGCTGGTGGTCACGGGACCGAACACAGGGGGAAAGACGGTGACGCTGAAGACTGCAGGGCTCCTATCGCTGATGGCGCAGACCGGTCTTCACATACCTGCGGCGGCAGGAAGCTGCGTACCCGTTTACGGCAATATCTTCGCCGATATAGGCGATGAGCAGAGCATAGAGCAGAGCTTGTCCACATTTTCATCCCACATGACAAACATTGTGGATATAGTGGAAGCCTCCGGAAGGGATACGCTGGTGCTGTTGGATGAGCTGGGAGCCGGAACAGATCCGACGGAGGGAGCTGCATTGGCCATATCCATATTGGAGCGTCTTGCTGCTTCCGGAGCATGTATAATAGCCACCACACATTATACCGAGCTGAAAAAATACGCCATATCGACGGAGGGCGTGCAGAACGCATCGATGGAGTTTGATATAGAGACGCTGAGCCCGACCTACAGGCTCATTACAGGCATACCCGGCAAGTCCAACGCCTTTGAGATAGCCCGTAAGCTGGGGCTTTCACGGGAGATAACGGATAGGGCCAGAAGTCTGCTTGAAGCGGGAGATATAGCCTTCGAGGACGTGATAACGTCTCTTGAGGAGGACAAGAAGCGTGCCGAAGAGGAGCGTGATGAAGCCATAATGCTCAACATAGAGGTGAAGCGGCAGAAGGAGGAGCTGGAAAAGCAGGCCAGGAAGCTGGAAGAGAGAAAGGAACGAGAGCTGGAGGAGGCACGTCACCGGGCGCGCGAAATAGTCAGAGAGGCAAAGGAAGTCGTCGCTGAGGTCCAGGAGGAGCTGAAGGCTCTGGCAAAACTGGAGAGCATGGGCGAGCGTAATGTCAGATTTGACCGTGGAAGGAAAAGGCTTAGGGAGCTGGAAAAGAAGAATAGAAGCGGCATCAGGAGGGAAACCAACGATAAGCCTGTCGATCCGGATCAGCTGTCCTTGGGCAGCAGGGTGAAGATCCTCACGCTGAACCAGAACGGTGAAATCGTGGCTCTCCCCGATGAAAGGGGAAATCTTCAGGTACAGGTGGGCAGGATGAAGATAGGCGTAAAGCTGAAGGACATCATGCTGATAGATCAGCCCAAGCCTTCAAAAAAGCCTAAAACCACCGGATACGGCAGCCTTTACAGAAAAAAATCGCAAAATATATCCACATCGGTGGATGTCAGAGGAAAAAACCTTGACGATGCGGTGATGGATGTGGAAAAATATATAGATGACGCTTTTATCTCAGGCCTTGAAGAGGTCACCGTGATTCACGGCAGAGGTGAAGGCATTCTGCGAAAGGGTCTTCAGGATATGTTCAAGAGGAACAGCAATGTAAAGAGCTTTCGCAAGGGAACATTCGATGAGGGCGGCGACGGCGTCACCGTGCTGAAGCTGAAATAAAAACGTTTAGATAAATCAATGATAAGGAGAAACGAAATGATAAGCTACAAAGACAAGATTGCGGAGATACTGGCTCCACAGATCGAGGGCCTCGACAAGGAAGAGATCAAGGCCATGATAGAAACACCTGCCGACAGCAAGATGGGAGACTATGCTTTCCCATGCTTCAAGCTGGCCAGAGTAATGAGAAAGGCGCCTCCGATGATCGCAAAGGGCATCGCAGAGGCCATTTCCGAAAACAAGGCATTTTATAAGGTAGAGCAGGTGAATGCTTATGTCAATATGTTTATCTCCAAGGAGGATTTCGCTTCAGAGGTGGTTTCCGAGGCCATAGGCAAGGGCGACGATTTCGGCAGAAGCGATGTCGGCGCAGGCAAGAAGGTCATCGTGGAATATTCATCGCCTAACATTGCGAAGCCTTTCCATATCGGACATATCAGAAGTACGGTGATTGGAAATTCCATATACAAGATATATGATTTTCTGGGATATGATGTCATCAGGATCAACCACCTGGGAGATTACGGAACTCAGTTCGGAAAGATGATCTGTGCGTACAGAAGATGGGGAAACAGAGAAGATGTGGAGAGAGAGCCTATAAAGACGCTGCTTTCATATTACACCAAGTTCCATGAGGAGGCTGAAAACGATCCGTCCCTTGAGGATGAAGCCAGAGCCATCTTTACAAAGCTGGAGCACGGTGAGGCCGAGGAGGTTGAACTGTGGCAGTGGTTCAGAGACGAGAGCCTGAAGGAATTCAACAGAGTATACGATATGCTGGGAATAACATTTGATTCATACAACGGTGAAAGCTTCTATTCAGACAAGATGCCTAGATTCGTCAAGGAACTGGCCGACAAGGGAATCATGGAGGAGGACAACGGAGCCAACATCGTAAGGTTGGATGACTACAACCTGCCGCCTGCACTGATCACCAAGTCAGACGGCTCGACATTGTATATCACCAGAGATATCGCTGCGGCAGTATACAGAAAAGAGACGTATGATTTCTATAAGAACATATACGTGGTCGCATCGCAGCAGAATCTCCATTTCCAGCAGTGGATCAAGATCGTGGAGCTGCTGGGATATGAGTGGGCAAAGGACTGCGTTCACATTCCTTTCGGTCTTGTAAGCCTGGAGGAGGGAACCATGTCCACAAGACAGGGAAGAGTTGTTTTCCTTGAGGATGTTCTCAACAGAGCTGTGGAACAGACAAGACAGATAATCGTGGATAAGAATGTAAATACGGAGAACATCGAGCAGACTGCCAAGGACGTAGGTATAGGCGCAGTTATCTTCAACGAGCTGTCCAACTACAGGATCAAGGATTATGTGTTCTCGTGGGATAAGGTGCTGAACTTCGAGGGAGAGACAGGTCCTTATGTTCAGTATACTCACGCCAGAGCGTGCAGCATCCTGAGAAATGCAGGAGAGGAAACTGTTGCAAAGGCCAGAGAGGGCTTTGATGCCAAGTACATCACCGGCGAGAGCGCTCACAGACTGATAACGCTGATCTATGAGCTGCCTGATGTTATTCTTGAGGCCGGCGAGAAGTATGAACCTTCCATCGTTACGAGACATATCGTGGATATAGCGCAGGATTTCAACAGATTTTATCACGATGAGCATATCCTGGTGGACAACGAGGATGAAAAGGTTGCAAAGGTGGCTCTCGTTATGGCTGCCGGGGCTGCCATAAGGAACGGTCTTGCTCTTCTGGGGATGAATGCGCCTGAGAAGATGTAATTACGGTTTTTAGGAACGATAATGTAAACAGACAGGAGGACATATCTTATGAGATATGAAGGAGATATATACAGACCGCCCAGCGAGGCTTACAGCCTGCTGGTACAGGTGACCATAGGATGCACGCACAACAAGTGTACTTTCTGCAAAATGTTCAAGGCTAAAAAATTCAGAGTGCGCGCTTTGGAAGAGGTGCTGGAGGATCTGGCATGGGCAAGAAGGCAGTACAGGAGAGTTGAGAGAATGTTCCTGTGTGACGGAGATGCGCTGGCGCTGAGCAACAACAGGCTCATGCCTATACTTGAGTACATCAGGGATAATTTCCCTGAATGCGAGAGAGTGACCATCTACGGCAGAGCCAACGATGTAAACAAAAAATCGGACGAGGAGATGAAGGAGCTCTATGACGCCGGAATAACCATGGTATATATAGGCGCTGAGTCGGGAAGCGACAAGGTGCTGAAGGATGTAAACAAGGGCGTTACGAGGCAGGAACTGATAGATGCGGTGAAGAAGATCGAGCGCTGCGGCATGGAGTCCTCCGTGACATTTATATCCGGACTGGCCGGAAAGGACGGTTGGGAGGATCATGCGATACAGACGGGAACCATGATAACTGAGATGAACCCGTCATATGTCGGTCTGCTGACTCTGATCGTGGAGCCGAATGTTCCTATGTACGAGGACATACAGTCAGGCAAGATGAGGCTGCTTACGCCTGAAGAGGTGATGGAGGAAACTCTGCTGATGCTGGAGAACACCAATGTATCGAAGAAATGTGTATTCAGGAGCAACCATGCGTCCAATTACGTTTCACTTAGAGGTGATCTGCCGCAGGATAAGGAAAAGATGATGGCATTACTGAGGGAGGCTATGAATAATCACGATATGTTTAAAAATGAAATGTTTAGAGCATTATAGAGGTATATGATATGGCAAATGCAATGAAAACCATATCCCAGAATATGGGAATAACGAGAACCGTGGAAAGGTCCTGGGAGGAAAGGGACATCCAGCTTCGAGAGGATCGTATAGGCAGGTATTTCAAAAAGTATCTCAACAGATTCGTGTTTGCGGAGTTTTCAGAGGAATTTATTCAGAAATCCAAGGCAGGCGATCTGCTGAGGGGCGTGCCTATCCCGCTGAGAAAAAAAGAGGTAAAGGACTTCGCCGGCGGAGATGGTATTTCTTTTCTCGTTCTCGCTGAAAACATGGCATGGGTGATGGGCTGCGATCCGCATTTCAAGCATACAAAGGATTACGTTGCCATTCTGTCGAAGCTCTACAACTATAAGCTGGCAGAGGGTATCCTGAGAAAGGGAAGAGATGCTGCTGAAATAGGCGAGATGGATCATGCCTGCATCATGTTCAGAGCGACTCTCTGCATAAACAAGGAGTATCTTCACGGCATGTATTCATATGCCAGAGCATGCAGAGCCATGTATCTTTCCAGCAGGAACGAGGAATATGTGGGACGCTTCAAGGCGGAGGCTCTTGACTGGTTTGAGCTGGTAACCGAGGCTCATCCGAGATTTGCCAACGGCTACTATTACCTGGGATATGCATACCTCAACATGGGGCTTTACATCAAGGCTGACATTGCATGGAGAAGCTTCCTGAAGTTCAGCAGAACCGGCAAGGCCAAGAGGGAGATCAGAAACCGTCTCCAGCAGATAGAGGAGCCTTGTCAGATCGAAACCGGCTGCAACCACATCATGGCAGGCCGCTACGATGAAGGTATGCCTATACTTGAGCATTTTGCCACCACTAGATTCGAGGACTGGTGGCCTCTCCACTACTATCTGGGCATCGGATATGAGCAGGAGGGAAGCAGACCTGAAGCCATAATTTCATTCAAGAGGGCGCTTCAGCTCAACGGAAGCCATCTGGAATCCATGAAGGAGCTTCTGAAGATATATGAAGAGGATGACGATAGAGCCAACATCAAAAAGTATTCCGAAAAGATAAAGATGATAGAAGAAGGCATCGAGGCTGACAGGAAGAAAAACCTCAAAGCCATCGAGGAAGAGGATAGAAGACTTCAGAGAGAGGAGCCAAAGGCCATCGAGCCTGAGCATATCGATTTTGAGGAGGAACCCGGCGAATCAGATGCTTCGGAAGCGCCTGAGGAAAAGCAGGAAAGGAAGCCTCTTGTCAAACGATTGGGAAAGAAATAGAGCCTTGTCGACAACACAAAAAATATATTAAAACTGACGCAAAAAATACGTTATTTTAGGTTGACACTCGTTGTACGTTAGGGTATAATATCACTTGTCGCGATGAGACACAACCTAATATTCCGAGGTAGCTCAATGGTGGAGCAACCGGCTGTTAACCGGTAGGCTGTGGGTTCGAGCCCCACCCTCGGAGCCAATCTTTTTAATCTGAAGTCGTGACTTCAGATTATTATTTGCCGGAGTGGCGGAATTGGCAGACGCCCGGGACTTAAAATCCCGTGAGAAGTGATTCTCGTACCGGTTCGACCCCGGTCTCCGGCACCAATCATGGAGACTGGAATCATCACCGGTTACAAATAAATATGACGACGCGGGGTGGAGCAGCTGGTAGCTCGTCGGGCTCATAACCCGGAGGCCGCAGGTTCAAATCCTGTCCCCGCAACCAAGAATTTAAAATCGTCCCAAAGGGGCGATTTTTTAATTCTT
>CAUDEQ010000023.1 GCA_958448635.1 uncultured Bacillota bacterium
CCGTACGTACGGTGGTGTGAGAGGACGGCGGTTAGTCACCGCCTCCTACTCGATGCGCCGAGATCGTCATGGCATGCGCTGTGAAAAATCCAAATCACGCTGCCATGGTGAAAAAAGGCAGGGAGCTTAACGCTTCCTTATGATGAAGCTGTCCTTCAGAAAAGAAAGGAAGGTTGACTTGATATGATTGTTAAAGCTTTGATTTTGATCGTGTTTTTTGCATTGTTTATAGGCATAGGGCTTTACTGCAGAAAGCACGCTACCGATGTTGACGGATTCGTGTTGGGAGGACGTTCAGTGGGCCCTTGGCTCACGGCTTTTGCATACGGGACCTCGTACTTTTCAGCCGTTATCTTTGTCGGATACGCCGGTCAGTTCGGATGGAGATTCGGTATAGCGTCAACATGGATAGGAATAGGAAATGCGCTGATAGGCTCCTTGTTGGCATGGGTGATTCTGGGCAGACGTACCAGAATCATGAGTCAGCATCTTGACTCGGCTACTATGCCGGACTTCTTCGGAAAGAGGTTTGACAGCAAGGCGCTGAAAATAGTGGCTTCAGCCATAATATTCGTATTCCTGATCCCTTATACGGCGTCGCTGTACAACGGTCTTTCAAGGCTGTTTGCCATGGCCTTTGACATCGACTACTCGGTGTGCATAATCATAATGGCAATACTTACGGGCATATATGTGACGGCGGGAGGCTATATGGCCACTGCCATAAACGATTTCATCCAGGGCTGCATAATGCTGGCAGGCATAGTGATAATAATAGCTGCCGTTCTTAATACACAGGGTGGCTTCACGGCGGCGCTGGAAGAGTTGGCGCACGTTACAGACGAGGGTGCAGGCTCAGTTCCGGGCGTATTCAACTCCTTCTTCGGGCCTGAGCCTTTAAATCTGCTGGCAGTGGTGATACTCACCTCTCTCGGTACATGGGGGCTGCCTCAGATGGTGCAGAAGTTCTACGCCATAGAAAGCGAAAAATCCATACATAAGGGAACTGTCATCTCGACATTGTTCGCCCTCATAGTGGCAGGTGGCTGCTATTTCCTGGGAGGCTTCGGCAGGCTCTTTGAGGAACAGATAAACCTGGAGGCAGACGGATTTGACGCTATCATACCTGCCATGCTGTCCAATCTGCCGGATATACTCATAGGTCTGGTGGTGCTGCTGGTGCTGTCGGCTTCAATGTCGACGCTCTCATCTTTAGTTATCGCCTCCAGCTCTACGCTGACCATCGACTTCATAAAGGACAATGTCATCAGGAACATGAGCGAAAAACAGCAGGTGCTAATAATAAGAGTTCTGCTGGTGGTGTTCATAGCCATATCGGTGGTGATAGCCATCGTACAGTACAAGAACAATGTGACCTTCATAGCTCAGCTCATGGGAGTTTCATGGGGCGCATTGGCAGGTGCATTCCTGGCGCCGTTCCTCTACGGGCTTTACTGGAAAAAGGTTACGAAGGCTGCAGTGTGGTGCAGCTATATATGGGGAGCAGGTGTGATGACTGCCAACCTGCTGGCTGCCGACGTATTTCCGACAATGCTCCAGTCCCCTATAAACTGCGGAGCCTTCACGATGCTGGCGGGACTGATAATAGTTCCCGTGGTAAGCCTTGTAACCGGGAAGCCGGATATGGGAAGGGTGGAGGACTGCTTTGCCTGCTATGATAAGAAGGTGCTGGTTTCCGCAAAGGATTCCCTTGGAGATGAGATAGAAGAGTGATATAATTGATCCATGGTCAAATTAGGAAACAGCTGGGACAAGCTCCTGGAGGAAGAATTTAAAAAGGATTACTACATCAGACTGAGAAGCTTTCTTATCGACGAATACAGAAGCAGGAAGATATATCCTGACATGTATCATATTTTTGACGCTCTGAAGTATACTGCATATGAGGACGTTAAGGCAGTCATACTGGGTCAGGACCCGTATCATCAGCAGGGGCAGGCTCACGGACTGTGCTTTTCGGTACAGAAGGGAGTGCAGATACCGCCGTCACTGGTAAATATCTACAAGGAGCTGGAAAGCGATCTCGGTATAAAGCCGCCGGATCACGGATATCTTGAAAGCTGGGCGAGAAACGGAGTGCTGCTTCTCAATACGGTGCTGACGGTCCGCGACAGCAGGGCGAATTCCCATAAGGGAAAGGGATGGGAAATATTCACGGACAGGGTGATAGAGCTGCTCAATGAGCGGGAAAAGCCTATGGTTTTCATATTGTGGGGCAATCATGCCAAGGCCAAGGAAAAGCTGATAACGAATCAGCAGCACCATATAATTAAGGGGATACATCCAAGCCCGCTGTCGGCTCACTACGGCTTCTGGGGCGGAAGGTATTTTTCAAGAACGAACGATTTTCTCGTGTCCACAGGCCAGGAGCCTGTGGACTGGCGAGTCAGGTGATGGCAGGGCTCATTTGACGAAATGAAGGGAAGCTGTTTCCCTGCGCTTCGTTAAAGGGAGCCCGACATGCCCATCATCAGCTCTACGATGAGGACTGCAAGGCATGCTCCCACGGCAACGGTCAGCAGACCCTTACCTCTGTATGACAGAAATACCGCAGCGACAAGCCCTGCTGCTGCAGAGACGATGCTGCCGGTGGCGTACAGTATGGCGGGAAAGGTCATTGCGGCCAGAACAGTATACGGTATGTAATAGAGAAAGGAATTTATGAACCTGTTCTCTATTTTTTTATTTATCAGCACGAAGGGTATTACTCTGATCAGATATGTCACACCTGCCATGGTTATGAGATATGGCAGGAAGGTCATAAAGTCCATGTTATTCCTCCTCCTTTACAGGGAACAGCAGAGCCGCAAGAGCTGATGCGGCAACTGCGCATATGATTATGGCAAAGCCCGAGGATATACCGTCAAAGACAGGTATATAGTAAAGGGCTGCGCTTATGGCGACTGCAGCGGCAACTGCAGCCAGCACATGTACGTTTTCCCGCGCTTTCGGAACTACAACGGCGATGAACATGCCGTAGAGTGCGACTCCAAGAGCGTTGGTTATGATGAGAGGCATGATATTGCCGAGAACGGCGCCGACAACTGTTCCCGACGTCCAGCCTATGACAGGTATGCTCATGAGGCCTGCGTAATATCCGCGGCTCAGCTCACCCTCCTGCCCGATGGCAACGGCGAAGATCTCATCCGTTATGGCATATCCCAGCAGGAGCCTCCATACACCCCTGAATCTGCCGTCAACCTTCTGAGAAAGAGATATGCCCATGAGAGCATATCTGGAGTTGATGACCAGCTGTGTAAGTATCATTTCAAAATACGTTCCCATGCCTGCGATTACCGTTACGCCTGCGAACTGACCTGCCGAGGTGAGATTGGTCAGCGATATGAGCATGGCTTCGAACCATGTGCAGCCTGCCTCTGCAGCCATCAGGCCGAAGGCTATGGAAACGGAAAAATATCCTAAGGCTATGGGAATGCCGTCTCTTATTCCCTTTTTAAAATCCATTGTCTTATGTCCTTTCATTTTGGCTTACAATAGTATATACTTTTACTGTGAATATGTAAAATGATTTTAAGGAGATCGGTGGCTGAAATGGGATTGCTGGTTTTGTACTGGGGCTTTATGCTGGCGGCTTATATAATAGCCGCCCGAAACAGACACAAGGCTGAAAGGCTGACGTTCATACAGAAGGCGATGATGCCTGTGGTTTACATACTGGTGCTGATAATGGGACTTCGAATGGGAGTCAACGAGCAGGTTACATCAAACCTGGGGACCATAGGTCTTCAGTCTCTGGTGATAACAGCGCTGGCTGTAGCCGGGAGCATGGCGGCTATCACGGCGGTGCGTGCAGTGCTGAGAATGGATAAATACGGAAACCTGAAATCAGCAGATAAGGGCTGCGATGGTGAGTCGGACACGGAAGAAAAGCAGAAGCTCAGCAGATCGGATATAGAAAGCACGGTGATAATACTGGGTCTTGTGGTAACGGGCATGCTGGCGGGATATTTTGTAATCGCAGGCATGATGCCGCAGATTCTGGATGACTTCAATGTTATTTCAGGTCATTCACTGACGGTGTTCCTATGCGTGCTGCTGTTCTGCGTCGGCTTTGATCTGGGCCTTTCAGGGACGGTGGTGTCAAATATACGAAAGGTTGGCGCACGGGCATTTGCATTTCCATTCGCAGCTGTGGCGGGAAGCCTGATCATAGGCACGATGGCAGGAATGATATTCGGATTTTCCGCCAGGGAAAGCCTTGCCATAAGTGCGGGCTTCGGCTGGTATACATATGCGCCTACGGTCATAGCAGGAGCCGGAAGCCAGTACATGGTGGCTTCAGCAGTTTCATTCATGCACAACGTCATAAGAGAGGTGGCCGGAATAGTTCTCATACCCATTCTTGCAAAAAAGGCAGGGTATATCGAGGTGGCGGGGATACCGGGCGTTGCAGCCATGGACGTCTGCATGCCCATCGTCGAAAGAGCCTGCAGGCAGGATACCGTGGTGTATTCCTTTGCCATAGGGCTGCTGATGTGCCTTGTGACGTCCATACTGGTGCCGCTGGTGATGGGAGTATAAAAAATCTGCCGCAGATTACCGCAGCAGATCTATAGTCGGATGGACATTGTATGTTTTTTTTAGAGCTTCGTATTCCTGCGAAGCTTTTTTCTTTGCTGAAGAGCTTTTGCTGTCGTTATATACAGCCTTTATCATAACGTTCTTGGAGGTGTGCTCCAGAGAAGTGAACTCTATCATGCTGACATCGTAGCCGGCAGCCTCAAGCCTGAGGCCTCGAAGCCCGTTGGTGAGAAGCTCGGTGAACTTATCTCTGATGATGCCGTGCTTGAGCATGGGCTCGTCGACATCGTTTTTTATCTGGGAGAAAAGCTCATGCTGACAGCAGGGAACGCTGAGGATAACCTTGCTGTGCCACTTTACGGCATTTATCAGTGCGAAGTCGGTGGCTGTGTCGCATGCATGCAGTGTCACCACCATGTCTGCACCGGTGCTTTGAAAATCGGCGATGTCGCCTGTCAGGAAGGTGAGGCCGTCGTAGCCCAGTCTTTTGGCAGTATCATTGCAGAAGCGGATGACGTCCTCCTTTAGATCCAGCCCTATTATCTCCACATCTCGTTCCTTTATGAGCTTGAGGTAGTGATAAAGGGCAAAGGTCAGGTAGCTTTTTCCGCAGCCGAAATCTATGATGCGAAGCCTTCCGTCGGAGGGCAGATGTCCAAAAGAATCGTCAGCTATCTCAAGATACCTGTTGATCTGTCTGAATTTGGAATAATGCTTTTTGAAGACCTTGCCGTTTTCGGACATAACGCCCAAGGCGATAAGAAAATCGCAGGGTCTGCCGTCCTCCAGTATATAGTTTTTCGTGTTGTCGTGGGACAGGCTGGCGGCTGTACGGCCGGCAGGCCTTCTCGTGATCCTCGGATTGTCCGGTTTGGCAGCCAGGATCTGGATGTCCTCGTCCTCGGCAAGTATGTTGATCTGCTTGAAATCAGATGCGATGACGTCACATGCGAAGTCGACGCCTTGATAATACGGGATGTTTCTGTGGGTGACCTTCTTATCGTAGTGATATTCGGCCTGATACATGTATTCTCCCTTTATGGTCACGGGGCGCATCGTTATTTTTCTGTATTCTGTGGATTTTCTTCTTCTGTCGGCGAAAACGATCTTTATAAGCCTGCCTCCGTCGAAGACAGAGCAGAGTGTCTGTTTTATCTTTTCCATATGAGCCGCCTTTCTTTTACGGAATGTATATTACCATAAAGAAAAGGCAGGGGCAACCGGCAATGGGGCATCAAAGCTTTGCGGGACTCTACAGGGCTGTCTGAGGCTCTCTGAACGGTATTCCGAAATATTCCGTCAGGGACAGCACCAGAGTACGGGCGATGAGGGGTATGTTGTTGATTATCCATGTGGCGTCCTCGAGATTATCGTGGTATGCCAGCTCGATGAGGTTGGCGGGAGCACGGGTCAGGCGCAGCTCGGCGAGAGTGGTGTTGGCCACCGTTTTAACACGTGAGGGATCGGGATATATGACCTTGAGATTGCTTTCAAAGATCAAGGCAGCCCTGAGAGCTTCGCTGCTTGTAGCATAGTAATATATGTCGGAGCCCTGAAGCTGTCCCGACAGGCTTTCCGGAGATGCATTGGAGTGCAGGGCAAGATGAAAGTCGTAGTTTCCCGCATTGGACAGGGCGATGACCTGTCTCAGGGTGTCGTCGGGGCTGTTTCGCGTAAATGTTATGCCGGAAGCGATGAGATAAGGCTCCATGGCGTCAGCTATGAGATTCATATAGTATTCTTCGGTGCCAAGTCCGTTGACATATGGATTGAATTCCTGCACGGAGGGGCTTAGAAACAGATTGGGCATGAAAAATCTCCTTTTTGATTTAACATACGCGAGCCATTTATTTTTTGACACACCGCCATTATTGATTTATACTATAAAGTTGTAGAAAATGCAGCAAAGGCAAAGCCTGAGGGCTTTTAACAAATACGGAAAGCGGGAAATAAAAATGACGGAAAAACAGAAGATAATAAACATTGCGGTAATTGCCCACGTAGATGCGGGAAAGTCCACCCTTGTGGATGCCTTCCTGAATCAGAGCGGGGTTTTCAGGGACAACGAGACAGTTGTGGACTGCGTTATGGACAGCGATGATATAGAGAGGGAGAGGGGAATAACCATTTATTCGAAAAACTGCTCGGTGATGCACAACGACGTTAAGATAAATATCGTCGATACTCCGGGACATGCCGACTTCTCCTCGGAGGTGGAGCGCATCATAAAGACGGTAGATACGGTGATATTGCTGGTGGATTCCAGTGAGGGACCTATGCCGCAGACGAGATTCGTTCTCAATAAATCGCTGGAGCAGGGAATCAATCCTATCCTTCTCATCAACAAGATAGACAAGAAGGATGCCAGAATAGACGAGGTGGTGGACGAGGTGTATGAGCTGTTCATGGATCTCAATGCCAACGACAGGCAGCTGGACTTTCCCATTCTTTACGGAATGGCAAGGCAGGGTATAGTGGTATACGATCCTGAGGATGTAAAGGACATAAAGTTGGGCGAAGAGGGAAAGAAGATAAGAAAGACCACCAAGGGAATGAACGGCCTTGATATAACTCCGTTGTTTGACACCATCATCAGTCATGTGGAGCCTTATCCCGATCTCAATGACGAGCCTCTTCAGCTGCAGATATCGGCTCTGGCATACGACGACTATATCGGCAGGCTGGGCATCGGCAGAGTGACAAAGGGTATAGTCAGGGCAGGCAGCACCGTTGCAGTTGCCAGAGAAGACGGCAGGATAGAGCAGAGAAAGATCAATCAGGTGTTCGTGTACAGAGGTCTCAAGCGCATGGCTGTAGAGGCGGCGGAGGCAGGAGATATCGTGGTGGTTTCCGGCATAGCAGACATATCCATAGGAGAGACAATATGCGATCCGGCATCGCCTGATCCACTGGAAATGATAAGCATCGAGGAGCCTACGCTGTCCATGTACTTCATGGTAAATAAATCGCCTTTTGCAGGCAGAGTCGGCAAGTTCGTGACATCGAGGCATATAAGGGAAAGGCTCAACAAGGAGCTGGAGGTGAACGTGGGTCTCAGGGTCGAAGAGACGGACTCCACAGACAGCTTCAAGGTTTCAGGAAGAGGCGAGCTGCACCTTTCCATATTAATAGAGAACATGAGACGTGAAGGCTATGAGCTGGCGGTTTCAAAGCCTGAGGTAATAATGAGAAGGGGAGAGAACAATCAGATCCAGGAGCCTGTGGAAGAGGTGATTATTTCAGTTCCCGACGAATATTCAGGCTCGGTAATCTCCAAGCTGAATGTCAGAAAGGGGCTCATGCAGGAGATGAAAAGCGAAAACGGTTTTACCCGCCTAGAATACCTGGTGCCTACAAGAGGGCTGCTGGGGTACAGGAGCGAATTTATAAACGACACCAGGGGCGAGGGAACGATGGTGAGGCGTTTTGCAGGCTTCGACGATTATGCAGGGGACATACCTGAGAGGATTAACGGCGTGGCCATAGCACAGGAGGAGGGAATATCCACTCCGTATGCCATAGCCGGGATCAGCGAAAGAGTCCAGATGTTCATAGAGCCCGGAACCAAGGTCTATGAAGGAATGATAATCGGAATGAATGCCAGAAGCGAGGATATGGTGGTGAATCCGTGCAAGACGAAAAAGGCCACCAACATGCGTGCCGCCGGAAGCGATGAAAACATCAAGCTGGTGCCTGCCAGGGTATTTACGCTGGAGGAGGCTCTGGAATTCATCGATAACGATGAGCTGGTGGAGATAGTGCCGGACGACATAAGGCTGCGAAAGAAGATTCTCAATGAGCTGGAAAGAAGACGAAGCGGTAAAAAGATAAAAACGGAGGGACAGGAATGAAGGAATTCGGAATGTACATCCAGAGACTGATATTTTCCGATAAAATGGAAAATCTTCTGTCTGTATGCGTCAGGCTGCTGCTTACGGTGATAATCGGCCTGATAATCATCAGGATAATAATGAAGATAACGAGAAAGTTCCTTGACAGAAGCAGTGCGGATCCATCGGTATACGCCTTTGTCAAAAACTCGGTAAAAATAACATGCCTGGTGGTACTGGTCACCATGTGCATGGGTATTCTTGGAATCCCCATGAGTACCGTGGTGGCGGTGCTGGGTGCTGCGGGAGCGGCCATTGCGCTGGCTCTCAGGGACAGCCTTGCCAATATAGCCGGGGGAATGATGATAATAATAACGAGACCCTTCAGCAAGGATGATCTGATAGACGTGGGCACGGTGTCCGGCAAGGTGGAGAACATCGATTTGCTGCTGACTACGCTGAAAACATACGATAACAAGACAATAACCATACCCAACGGCCTGATCAACACGTCCATACTGGTCAATCACAGCAAGGAGAGCAAGAGGAGAGTCGACTGCACCTTCAACATAGGCTACGGAAACGATATAGGAAGGGTCAAGGAGCTGCTGGCGGAGGTGTGCGGAATGTGCCCTCAGATCATGAGCGAGCCAAAACCGATAATAGGCGTCGCCAATCACGGGGAAAGCTCCGTGGTTATGGATGTGAAGGCATGGTGTGATACTGAGGATTACTGGGATGTCAAGTATTTCCTGGAGGAAAAGGTGAAGCTGACCTTCGATGAGAACGGAATAGACATACCTTATCCTCAGGTGGATGTAAACATCAAAAAAAGTGATGGTAAAAACAGTACGAAAATGGTATAATAATTGAATAATATTTAATGAAAGGAGACTCGGAATATGGAAGAAATCAGAAAGTTTAAGCGAGTTCTTGTCGCCAACAGAGGCGAGATCGCCATAAGAATATTCAGAGCCTGCAAAGAACTTGGGATAAGAAGTGTTGCCATATACTCGGAAGAGGATAAAAATACATTGTTCAGAACCAAGGCTGATGAAGCATATCAGGTGGGAAGAGGAAAGTCGCCTGTAGATGCATATCTTGCAATAGATGAGATAATCGAGCTTGCTAAGGCAAAGGGCGTGGATGCCATCCACCCCGGATACGGATTCCTGTCGGAAAACGTTGAGTTTGCCAGAGCGTGCGAGGCTTCAGGTATAGTCTTCATAGGTCCTGATTATGTTATGATGGACAATCTGGGCGACAAGGTAAAATCCAAGATCGTTGCCAACAAGGTAGGCGTGCCTACGATACCGGGAATGACGGAGACGATACCGTCCGAAGAGGTGGCTCTTGATTTTGCAGAGAAATGCGGATATCCCGTTATGCTCAAGGCTGCTGCAGGCGGCGGCGGAAGAGGTATGAGAATCGTCAGAAGCCGGGAGGAAATGCCTGCTCAGTTCGCTTCTGCCAAGAGCGAGGCAAAGAAGGCCTTCGGAATAGATGATATCTTCATCGAAAAGTATCTTGAAAAGCCTAAGCACATAGAGGTACAGGTTCTGGGAGACAATTACGGAAACATAGTGCATCTTTACGAGCGTGACTGCTCCATACAGAGAAGACACCAGAAGGTGGTTGAATTCACACCTGCCCTCAGTATTACTGAAGAGCAGAGACAGAATATATGCAACGATGCCATCAAGATCGCCAAGGCAGTAAGCTACAGGAGTGCGGGAACAGTTGAGTTCCTGGTGGATAATCAGGGCAATCACTACTTCATCGAGATGAACCCGAGGATCCAGGTTGAGCATACCGTTACGGAGATGACGACAGGCGTCGATATCGTGCAGTCGCAGATTCTGATTGCCGAAGGCCATAGGCTGGACTCATGCGCCATCAACATAAAGAGTCAGGCTGATATACAGCCTAGAGGCTATGCTATTCAGTGCAGACTTACGACGGAGGACCCTATCAACGGCTTTGCTCCTGATACGGGTATCATCACAAAATACACAAGCGCCGGCGGATACGGAATAAGACTGGATGCGGGAAATGCATTTGCCAATTCGCAGATCTCGCCGTATTACGACAGCCTGCTGGTAAAGGTGACGGCATGGGCAAGAAGCTTCCCTGATGCCACCAACAAGGCCAGAAGAGCCATAAAGGAAATGAAGGTTACCGGCGTCAAGACCAACAGGGCATTCCTGCTGAACGTGCTTAATCATCCTACCTTCAAGGCAGGACAGTGTGATACGGGATTCATAGAAGAAAATCCTGAGCTGCTGAACATCATGGCGAAGGAGGATAAGGAGCTGAAGGTACTGACCTTCCTGGGCAAGCAGTATGTAAACGGCAACAAAGGCGCCAAGCCTCAGTTTGACGTGCCTGTATTCCCTAGGATAAAGCCGGAGAAGGTCAACACCCTTTCGGGAACAAAGCAGATCCTGGATGAAAACGGCCCTAAGGGAGTCGTGGACTGGATCAAGGATCAGAAGAAGCTCCTCATTACCGACACGACCATGAGAGATGCCCAGCAGTCGCTTATGGCAACAAGAGTAAGAACCGTCGACATGGAAAAGATCGCTCCTGCAGTGGCTCTCTACGGTAAGAACCTTTTCTCACTGGAAATGTGGGGTGGAGCTACCTTCGATACAGCTTACAGATTCCTCAAGGAGTCACCGTGGGAAAGACTGCAGACTCTCAGAGCTAAAATACCAAACGTGATGTTCCAGATGCTCATAAGAGGAGCCAATGCAGTAGGATACAAGAACTACCCTGACAATGTCATCAGAAGATTCGTTAAGGAGTCGGCAGCGTCGGGAATAGATGTGTTCAGAATCTTCGATTCCCTCAACTGGATACAGGGAATGGAAGTGGCTCTGGACGAAACGCTGAACCAGGGTAAGATCGCCGAAGCATGCATATGCTATACGGGAGACATCCTGGATTCAAGCAGAGACAAATACAATCTCGATTACTATGTGAGAATGGCAAAAGAGCTTGAAAGACGCGGCTCTCATATACTGGGTATCAAGGATATGTCAGGTCTCATCAAGCCGATGGCAGCCAGAAAGCTGATAGAGGCTCTGAAGAACGAGATATCCATTCCGATCCATTTACATACTCACGATACCAGCGGCAACGGAGTGGCGGCTCTGATGGTGGCTGCAGAGGCAGGCGTGGATATTATAGATGCAGCCTTCAACAGCATGTCGGGTCTGACAAGTCAGCCGGCGCTGAACTCCATAGTTGCGGCTCTTGAAAGCACCGACAGAGATACAGGCATTGATCTTGACGGAATCCAGGGAATCTCCGATTACTGGGCAGCCGTAAGACCTGTATACAAGGGCTTCGAATCCGATATGATGACAGGCTCCGCCGAAATATACAAATACGAGATGCCGGGAGGACAGTATTCAAATCTGAAATCTCAGGTGGAAAGCTTCGGGCTTGGTCATAAGTTCAAGGATGTTAAGGAAATGTACAAGACCGTAAACGAGATGCTGGGCGATATCGTCAAGGTAACGCCGTCATCCAAGGCGGTTGGAGATATGGCTATTTTCATGGTTCAGAACGATCTGACGCCTGAAAACATCTATGAAAAAGCCGCAGAGATCGACTTCCCTGATTCCATCGTTTCGTACTTCGAGGGCATGATGGGTCAGCCTGAGGGCGGTTTCCCTGAAAAGCTTCAGAAGCTGGTGCTCCACGGAAAGCAGCCTATAACCTGCAGGCCGGGAGAGCTGCTGCCTGACGAGGATTTCGATGCCATAAAGGAAATGCTCAGGGAAAAGCATAATCTGGAGGGAAACGAGAAGGAAGCCCTCAGCTATGCTCTCTATCCAAAGGTGTTCGAGGATTATCTCAAGAGTCTTGACACCGAGGGCAATTTCAGACTGATGGGAAGCGACATATTCTTCCACGGACTGTCCATGGGAGAAACATGCGAAGTTAAGATCAAGGAAGGTCAGGAGCTTGTCATCAGGCTTGCAGATATGAGCGAGGCCGATGAGGAAGGCTTCAGAGATGTATTCTTCGAAGTTAACGGCAACAGAACTGCTGTCAAGATAAAGGACGAGGCGGCAAACATGGTAGGAGCAGCAGCGCAGACTGTCTTCGCCGACGCCGATGATCCTACTGAAGTCGGTGCCAATATACCGGGAACGATCCTCAAGGTTCTGGTAAGCGATGGCGAAGCTGTGGAAGAAAAACAGCCTATCGCCGTCATCGAGGCCATGAAGATGGAAACCAACATACTGGCATCAGTGAAGGGAACAATAGGCAAGATCTACGTCAAAGAGGGACAGCAGGTCAAAGCAGGCGAGCTCATCGCAAAGATCGATCAGTAAACTACGAAAAGTCATATGTTTTAGGACATATTCGGTAAGGAGGCACTTATGGGAAACGGTATAATCGGTAAAATATTGTATTTCTGGATTTTCATAATAGGCGCAATGTTCGTGCTGAAGTTTACGGGGAATGCAGATGATACTAAAACGACAGCTATCGTTCTGGTGGCGGTTGCCCTCGTATACATAGTATGGAATGTGGCGAGAAGTCTGGGAAAGAAAAAGAGAGTCGAGCAGGCCGCAGCCCATAGACAGCCCGTGAGAAAGGGAACGCCTCCTAAGAAAAAGAAAAAGTAGCGTTTTGCTGAACAAAATCATATAAGCAGAAAGACCTCGCATATTTTGCTGTAAAATGCAGAAAATAACAGCAAAATATTGTGAGGTTTTTTTATGGAAAAATACGATGTACTTGTGAAGGAGATCAGGGACAGAGTACCGGTGGGCGAAAGCTTCGATTTGCTGGAACGAAGGCTGAATATCGGAGGCAGGCAGGCCACCATGTTCTTTGCGGATGCTCTGACAGATGCAGGCATGATGCAGAGGGTGCTTTTCAGTCTCTTTTCACTTAAAAAGCAGCAGATGGAGGGCGTAGATACTGCCGAGGTCTTCATAGAAAGAAATCTGGCATTTCTGGATACGCTGGTGATATGCGATGTAGATCAGGCAGTCAAGTTCCTGTATTCAGGGTTGGTGCCGCTGATGATATCGGGGCTGGACAGCGTAATAATAATAGACTGCAGAAGCTATCCCTCCAGAGGAGTGGAGGAGCCATCCAAGGAGAAAAGCCTGAGGGGAGCAAAGGATGGATTCGTTGAATCCATGATGACCAACATAGCTCTCATCAGGCGAAGGATAAGAGACAACAATCTGATATTCAAGATATATTCCGTGGGGGACATAACCAAGTCCGACGTGTCGATGGCGTATATGAAGACGAAGGCAGATGAGGATATGGTAAGAAAGCTGGATGACATACTGGGGAGCATAAAAACCAAAGGACTTACGGTGACGGAGCAGACTCTCGTTGAAGAGATGACAGGCAAAAGGATGTCCAGATTCAATCCATTTCCCAAGGTGCGTTACACACAGAGACCGGATATAATCGCAGCACATCTTGAAGAGGGAAAGATTGCGGTGATAGTGGATAATTCTCCGACTGTGATTCTGCTTCCGGCAGGGATATTCGACTTCGTACAGGATGTGGACGATTATTATTTCACCATATTGACAGGCAATTACTTCAGGCTTCTCAGGATACTGAATATACTGATAATACTATTCTTAACGCCTGTATACCTTCTCTTCGCCGAGGGAGATATACCTGTACACGACGCCATAAGGTTCTTCATCACGGAGGAGGAGTTCGCAGTGAGCATTTTCTGGCAGCTGATTCTGCTGGAGATAGCCATAGACGGACTGAAGCTGGCATCTCTGAACACGCCGGAATCGTTGGGAATGTCGCTGTCGGTGATAGGCGCCCTCATACTGGGAGAATTCTCCGTATCCTCAGGCTGGTTCGTACCCCAGACCATACTGTGTATGGCGGTGGTGGCGCTGGCGAGCTTTACACAGCCTAGCATAGAGCTGGGATATGCCATAAAGTTTGTCAGGATACTGATGCTCATAGGTGCGCATTTCTTCGGTTGGCCGGGAGTGGCTGCAGCCTTCGTGCTGTCTGTTGCGGTGATGGCAGCCACCAAGACCATAGTAGGAACATCCTACCTGTCGCCTATGGTGCCTTGGGACGGTGAAAAATTAAAGAAGCTCATATTCAGAACAAAAAACTGAAGTCTCTCATATAATACTCTAGTAATGATGGAAAGGCGGAGTAATGAGACAATGGATACAAGAGAACTTTTTGCGCGACTGATCCAGTGTGAAGCGGGAGGAGAAGGCTATGCCGGAATGCAGGGTGTGGCAACTGTAGTTGGCAACAGAGCAAATATAACATACGGGGAATTCTCTCGTATCAACAGAGGCGGAGACTTCAGAGCCGTTATAGAACAGCAGGGACAGTTTACCTGTATGAGGACATCGCTGGGAGGAGTATATAATCCTCAGAATGTGTATAATATGACGCCAAGCCAGGAGCATTATGACATAGCGGACTGGGCAATCGCGGGAGGCAGGCTGGCGGGGGTAGATCACTCCCTGTTCTTTCATAATCCCTACAATCCTGTATGCCCGCCTTATTTTCCTACGCGCGTTGGCGTTATCCATAATAGAATAAATGAGCATTGTTTTTATATCCCCACCGTTTATTACGCCAATACTTAAATCAGAGAGGTGACAGACATGGCCATGAATCAGGTGAACACCACATGGATAGAGAGGGATAATATGACGCCGGTGATGGAAAATGCTGCATACCGCAGCAACTCCACATCATCATATGATGATGATATTCCCGTATCGGAGATAAACATAGAGGAGACTACAGCCGGCAGCAACGGCAATCAGGGGTATCCGGAGAGCTATCCGCAGATAATCCCGGACAGTCCTACCTTTACTGTTCCGGCAAACCCTTTGCTTCCGGACAAGTACAATGAGATACTGGATTATAATTTGGTACAGTATCTCAACGGCATATTCAGGACGCAGATAGGAAGGTTCGTGAGGATACAGCAGTTGATAGGATCCAATATAACTCAGGATTTCGACGGATTTCTCATAGGCGTGGGAATCAACTACATCATACTTCAGGAATATGCGAACCAGGATATAAGGATACTGGATATTTACGGCATCAAGCAGATGTATGTGCATTATTCGGAGCCGGTGCCTCCTTTTACGGGAATATAGCCGCATTGCGAAGAAAACGCAAAGAACACAGATCAGACGCAGAAGACTCCGCAGCGTTATGCGGAGTCTTTTGACGTGGTTTTCAAAATGATGCTTTTTTACATGTGGATTATGGTGTATTATAGTATAGTTAAAAACAACGAAGACTGTGACTGCTATTTTGCAGCGGCCGGCTTTGAGAAGAGGCATTCTGAGGCCTCAGGAGTCATGGGGCGCACAGCGCATGGCGAAGGCAAGAGCTTCTGTAGGCAAAGTGCAGTCTCGTAATAAAAGTGAGGATGGACAAGCGTATGGGATACGAATATAAGTTATTAGCTGAAGAGCAGGTGTTTGGTCCGGAAAGGCTCGATGTTATAGCGCTTTGCGGTGCTGTGTGCAGGGCGTCGGATTTCGCAGTGCTGACGGGAGCCGGCACGGATGAAGAGGGAAGCTGTGAGTGGTTTCTTTCTTCTGCGGCAGGCTACGGAGATGCATGTGTGGTAGACATGAAGGGAGAGCGCAAGGCTGTATATGCGACAGCTTACGGAAATGTGAGACCGGTAATAGCATGTGATGATATATCGGACATGGACTGCAGGCTTTTTAAGGATATTTCGGGAGCTACAGAGGTTGAATTCGGCGAGTATCCTCAGGCTGCAGCGGATAAAAAGACGTCCAATGCACTTGAAGAGGCTTTTTCCATAGGCAGCATGATAAAGACAGGGAAAAAATACAGTGCGGCATACGAAGAGCTTCAGTATGAAGAAAAGAAATATATAAGGATAGCATATGCTGCAGGAGAAAAATGCAGGCTTTCAAACGGCAAAACGTATATGAACGGGGAAATCGCCTGGGTGAAGGTGGAGCCGGTTATATGGCTGTACGATGAAAGGGCAGGGGTAATGATAAGCAGAGAGGTCCTCGTATCCGGACAGATATATTCAGCGGACAGCTTTTATGACGGAGATTTCTCAAAAACAGCTCTTTGCAGCTTTTTAAGCGGCAGCCTTGCCGGGGATATTATCCCCAGCGTCGTGAGACAGCTCACTGAGGAAGAAAAAAAGCGCCATGAGGAGCAGATGAAGAGGGCGGCAAGAAGGAGGAATCCGTACGGACTGACCTTCGGCGAGGTGAGCGAGGAGGATATCATAAGGGGAGCCATCGAAAGCGATGTGGCTGTATTCCTGCATGGCGCATCCTCCGAAGGAAAGAGCGCCAGGGTGAAGCAGATCGATCCCACATGCGAAATCATATATCTGCGTAACGCTACGCCGGACAGCCTCAACGGCAGAAGCGTCTACAACCAGTCTACGGGTGAAATGATAGACATACCTCCGGCGTGGCTGAAGAAGCTGAGAAAGAAATGCGAGGAGGAGCCGGATAAGCCTCATGTCGTGTTTTTTGACGAGATAAACAATGCTCTGCCCAGCATACAGGGAATGGCTTTCAATATAGTTCTGGACAGAGAGGTGAACGGCATCTGGAAGCTGCCTGACAACGCCAGAATAGTGGCGGCGGGAAACGACATGGAGGACTCACTGGCGGCCCATCAGCTGGCGCAGCCGTTTTTCAACAGGTTTGCTCATGTGTACATAAATACGACGACAGATAAATGGCTGAAATGGGCACGAAGAAGCAGGATACACCCTGCCATATACGCATATATCGCATTCAAGCGGGGTGAAACGCTGAGAAGTCCCTACGACGGGAAAAAACCCAATGCAGATCCGAGAAAATGGGAGATGGCATCAAAGATGCTGTATGCGACAGGTCAGCCGGAAATGCTGCGCTCGCTGCTGGGTGAGGAGATAACGGATGAATTTGTGAAATTCTGCAGTCAGGCCGTGATCACCGTCGAGGATGTGATAAAGGGCGACTACAGCGAGGAAGAGATAAGCAATATGAATACTTCGGAGAGATATGCCACCACTGTCGGACTGTCGCTGGCGGAGGATGAAAATCGAGATGCGATAAGAGAATTTGTGTCGAAATTAGGCGAGGAATTTCTGAGACTGCTGGATTCATTCACAGCGGCAGAGGAGTAAAGAGATGTACGACATTGGATTGCTGAAGAAAAAGACAGTCGCTGTCTATCCGTATTTCGGAAGCATTGCAGCATCTCTGGAATGCGTGGAGGAGTGCAGCTCGGAAGGCTTCACCAGAGAGGGAAATACCATAACATATGATCCGCAATATATGGCAGGACTTTCGGAGAATGATCAGCTGTTTCTAATGGCTCATGAGCTGTGTCATATAGCCTTCGAGCATGACAGGAGAGGAAAGGGCAGGGATCGCCTCATCTGGGACGATGCAACCGACGCTGTTATCAATCAGATGCTCAAGAGAGACGGTTTTGAGCTGATGGAGGGCTGTATAGATTATCCGGAGGCCACTGGATATGATGCAGAGCAGTATTACAGCATTCTTCTGGAGGCAAAGCTGGAGATAGAGCTTACGGCAGGCAGCATGGAGGGGCAGAAAGGCTCTGCTCCCAAAGGAGCGGGAGACTTTCAGAATAAAGAAGAGGATGATAACCGGGAGCTCAGCGAGGAGGAGCTCGCCGATATGGAGCTTCTTACAGAGGATATGGAATTTCCGTCAACAGATGACGGCCGTGAGGCTTCGGAGGAATCAGTTTCCGACGGCAAAGAGGATGAAGAGGAATATGCTCTCGTGGAGAAAAAGGAAGCTGAGGCAGGCAATTCTGTAAATCGTGATAAAAGAGAGGTGGACGAACCCGGTATCGCACCTCCTGATGCAGATTGGCGTATGCTGCTTAACGATTCGGTGAATCATGAGGTGGATTGGTCCTATGAAAAGGCTGTTATCGAAGACGGAGTCGTAAGACCGGTCCTTCAGGAGATATCCGTGCCGGATGCCGAGATAGTGCTGGACACCAGCTGGTCTGTGGATGAGGAGCTTCTCAGAAGATTCTTGAGGGAATGTAAGAACATACTGCAGCTTTCGAGGATCAGGGCAGGCTGCTTCGATACTGTTTTCTACGGATTTCACGACATAAGGACTGAAAAAGATATAGATGATATGGTATTTGAAGGCGGGGGAGGTACGGATTTCAATGTGGCTGCGGCAGCATTTTCTCCGCGTGCCGACAACAGGGTAGTCTTTACCGACGGTCAGGCGCCGGATCCGGAAAAATATGTGCCGGCGATATGGGTGGTTTACGGCGATGAGGAGATCCATCCTCCGGGAGGCATAGTAATACATATAGATCCTGATAAGCTTTGATGTTAGGGGATGATTAAGGCCATCTATGATATCGGAAAAGCCAATGCTTAAGAGAAGAACAGTGGAGAGAAATGTGAAATATGTTGTTGCTTTATGGGTGGTTGTTGTATAATAGAAAGCAGTCCCCGGATGCTTTAAATTGGAATTTTATCGGTGGATTTAAGGAGGAATACAATGTTCAGAGAGATGAGAAGAAAAGACAAGCTGAAGACGCAGGAAGAAGCAGTAATGATATTGAACCAGTGTACCAATGGGGTGCTGTCTGTATCGGGAGACGACGGGTACCCATACGGCGTTCCTGTGAGCCATGTTTATAACGATGGTAAGATATACTTCCACTGTGCAGGAGAAGGCCATAAGCTGGATGCCGTCAGAGCGAACCCAAAGGTTTCCTTCACGGTGGTCGGAGCAGACAATATTGCTCCCGAAAAATTCACTACTTCATACAAGAGCGTTGTAGCCTCTGGAAAGGCATACGTTATAGAAGATGACGTCAGGAAAAGGAAAGTGCTGGAGATGATCCTGAGTAAGTATTCGGCGGATTTCATGGAAAGCGGCAAACAGTACATAGATAATATGTGGGAAAAGACATATGTCGTTGAAATCGAAATAGAGCATATGACCGGAAAGGGCCTGGCGAAATAGCTGACAGAATCATTTTCCCTGCGTTTTATGATGTCAATGCTATTTGACATCGGGGGGGGGATTTTATGCTATAAACCTATTAGTATATTGGTTTAAAACAGACGGGAGGAATTGTTTTGAAAGTTGTAACTATAATCTTAGGTGTTATTACGCTGTTGGCAGGTATTTTCTGTCTTGCACATCCGGCATTTACTGCATTCAGCATCGCATGGCTGCTTGGCCTTCTGCTTATAGCCAGCGGTATAAGCATAATCGCCAATTACTTCAGCAAGAAGGAAGGCAGCGGATGGGATATCTTTTTCGCAATACTGTCGATCATAGGCGGAGGTCTGCTGATGTGCAACTATTTCAGCGCACTTTTCGCAGACACCATCATCGTGTACTTCATTGCGGGCATGGTGGCATTCATGGGAATAAGCCGTATAGCTTCTTCACTGCAGATGAAAAAAAGCGGAGCTCCGTGGGTGTGGACGTTAATATCGGGAATCATTTCCCTGCTTGTATCACTGTTCACATTTGTAAATCCTATATTTGGAATTCTGTTCATCGACTATATGTTTGCGGTGATATTCATAATACAGGGAATAAACCTGATATTGTTTGGTGCTATGTTTAAGCCTTTTGGAAAAAAGAATAAATAACAGAAAAAGAAAATCCACCGGTAAATCCGGTGGATAATTTTTTTTTTGCATACGCTATTGTCTAATAATGTACGATTACAGGAGTGCCGATTTCCGCCATATTGTAGAATGACGGCATGTTCCTCGGAGGTATATTGAGACAGCCATGACTTCCGTTATATTTCCATATGCTGCCACCGTAAGTGCTTCTCCAGTCTGAGTCGTGAAAGCCCTCGCCGGACCAGTTTATTCCCAGCCAGTATTTTACAGGACTGGCATATTCGGTGCCGTCGACGTTATCTCCTCTCAATACCACATTCCGAACCTTGTTGATGACATAGAAGGTACCTATATCAGTCAGGGTGCCGGTTGCTCTGTTACCGGATACGAAGTCAGATGAAAACACCAGCTCTCCATTTTTGTAGTATCTTACTTTTTGCTGTGAAATATCCGCATCTATATACGTGTCACCCATGATTTTAGCATATTCTCCAAATCCTGAAGCAGAGAATTCCGGCTTGCGGGATACGTTTTTATGAGAATTGATGTCAGCAGTAAGGTGTGCAGCCTCGCTTTCCTGATCTATTTCCCATCCGTATATGCCTCCGGAAACGGTGATATCCTTACCGGAATACGATCTGAACTTTCTCTCTGCACCGATATTGTCGTATTCATCGGCCAGCTTCGATACATAGGATCTTACTGCTTTTTCATCGGCATTGCCGGACATATCGTCAAGCATCAGTCCTGCAAGCTGCTCAGGACTGATGGTGAATGTATCCTCTCCCAGCTGATATGTTATCTTTTGCTTCAGATACTTTCTGCAGAATTTCTGATATTCCAGCAGCTTAGGGTCATCCGAAGTTACTTCAGGCAGCGATAGATATTTTTCGTTGTCGAAGACAAATACAGGCTTTCCACGCTCGATATGCGATGTAATATCGTTGAACACCTTGTCGATATCAGGCTCCGTGCCGACGACCTCCTTTACTATTTTGAAGTCGGGATCCTCCATGTCCACATATGCATCACGTCCCGGAATGGCATTTTTGATGATGAAGCACTCGCTGTTCTTCACCCTGTCCTTGAATTCAGGGTCGAAATCAGAGACCTTCATGGGGATGTTCACGTCAAAAGAAGTTCCAAGATAATGGTTGAAGGAAGCAGACAGCAGGTTCCTCTTCTTGATTTTATTCAGTGAAGCTGCGATATCGTACTTGTATCCGAAGTCTGTGAAGTCTGCCAGCTCATCCTTCAGCTTGCCGGTGACAGTAATATGTCTGCTGTTCCATCTCTCCGAAAGAAGAGTCTCAGCCTGACGGTACGTCATACCGGAACAATCGATACCGTTTATGGTTGTTTTTTCAGGTAATCGCTCTTCGTCGAAGTCAGAAGTCACAGTGTAGGCAAAGGCCGTACCACCGAGAGCTGCGACCGATATGGCGGCGATTATCAAGAATGTGATCAAGAACTTTTTCATATAGCCTCCTTCGATGCCTCTATTTTACTTTATTTAATATGTAATTTAAAGTAAAAATTAAAGATAAATAAGTATACTTTTGTGTTAAAATACTGATGTATATTATTATATGTAATACGAGGTAAATAAATGGCATTCACACATCTGCATGTACATACTGAATACAGTCTTCTGGACGGAGCTTCCAGGATAAAGGATCTCGTCTCAAGAGCGGTGGAGCTGGGGATGGATTCCGTTGCCATCACGGACCACGGAGTGATGTTCGGAGTGATAGATTTCTATAAAGAATGTAAAAAACAGGGAATAAAGCCTGTGCTGGGCTGCGAGGTGTATACCGCAGCCCGTACTCGCTTTGACAAGGATTCGGAAAAAGACAAGGTCATGAGCCATCTTATCCTGCTGGCTGAAAACGACCGTGGATACAGGAACCTGATGAAGATAGTTTCAGAAGGATACAGGCACGGGTTTTACTACAAGCCGAGGGTGGACAAGGAGGTTCTGTCACAATACAGCGAGGGTATCATAGCTCTTTCAGGCTGCCTTGCCGGGGAAATCCAGAGAAGGCTGCTCAACGGGGATTATTCAGGTGCAAAGGCAGAAGCCCTTGCCATGAGGGATATTTTCGGAGAGAAAAACTTTTTCCTGGAGATCCAGGATCAGGGTCTGGAGGAAGAAGCCAGGATAATGCCCGATATGAAGAGGCTCCATGAGGAGACCGGCATACCTCTCGTGGCCACCAATGACGTCCACTACGTCAGAAAGGAGGATGCCGTTGCACAGGATGTGCTGATGTGCATACAGATGGCATGCACGGTGGACGAGGAAAACAGGATGCGCTTTCCAAACGATGAATTCTATCTCAAGTCCGAGGAGGAAATGAGAAAGATATTTGCCAACATGCCCGAGGCTGTGGACAACGCCCATGAAATCGCAGAAAGATGCAATGTGGAAATCACCTTCGGACAGCTGCATCTGCCGGATTTCAACGCTCCCGACGGGCTTACCAACAGGGAGTACCTCAGAAAGCTCTGCGAGGAAGGACTGGGACAGAGATATGAAGGCTCCGATCAGGAGACCATGGGCGCTTTGCATGAAAGGCTGGATTATGAGCTGACTACTATAGAGAACATGGGCTATGTGGAGTACTTCCTCATCGTATGGGACTTTATAAATTACGCCAAAATGAACGGAATAATGGTGGGGCCGGGCAGAGGCTCGGCGGCGGGAAGCATCGTGGCTTACACACTCAGGATAACCGACATAGATCCCATAAAATACGGGCTCATCTTTGAGCGGTTCCTCAATCCGGAGAGAGTGAGCATGCCGGATATAGATATAGACTTCTGCTATGAGAGAAGAGGAGAGGTCATAGATTACGTTACGGAAAAATACGGTGAAGACAAGGTTTCGCAGATCATAACCTTCGGCACCATGAAGGCTAAGCAGGCGGTGAGAGACGTGGGCAGGGCGCTGAATGTCAGCTACCCTGAGACTGACGCCATAGCCAAGGCCATCCCGTTTTCGCTGAAGATGACCATAGATATGGCTCTGGAAACAAGTCCTGAGCTCAAGGCAAAATACGAGAATGAAGAGACCACCAAAAAGGTCATAGACATGGCAAGAGCCATAGAGGGCATGCCGCGGCATGCGTCCACTCATGCGGCAGGTGTGGTGATTTCCAAGGACAGCATAGATGAGTACGTGCCGCTTTATCTGGCAGATAAAGGCTTGTCGACCCAGTTCAATATGACCACAATAGAGGAACTGGGGCTCTTGAAAATGGATTTTCTGGGGCTCAGGAACCTGACGGTGATCCGTGACGCTCTTGAGATGATAGAGGAGAATCACGGAGTGAAGATAGATTTTTCCTCCATGGATTACGATGATCCGAAGGTTTACGAGATGATCGCAAGGGGCAATACCCAGGGGATATTCCAGCTGGAAAGCGGAGGAATGACACAGTTCATGAAAAATCTGAAGCCTGACTGCTTTGAGGATATCGTGGCAGGTATCTCGCTTTACAGACCCGGTCCGATGGGATCGATACCGACATACATAGAGAACAAGAACAATCCGGCGTCCATCAGATATATTCATGACAGTCTCAGACCTATCCTGAGCGTATCGTACGGATGCCTTGTATATCAGGAACAGGTAATGCGGATCGTGCGCGACCTGGGCGGATATTCGTATGGCAGGTCGGATTTGGTGAGACGTGCCATGAGCAAGAAAAAAATGGATGTTATGCTTCAGGAAAAGGAGTACTTCATCAACGGAAAAACAGCTGACGATGGCAGCGTGGAGATCGCCGGGTGCATTAGGAACGGAGTGGACAGGGATTCTGCCGAGGAGATATTCAACCAGATGGTGAGCTTTGCAGAATATGCTTTCAACAAGTCCCATGCTGCTGCATATGCTGTGGTGGCATATGAGACGGGATATCTCAAGGCGCATTATCCGGTGGAATTCATGGCAGCTCTCATGACCAGCGTTATGGGCGATCCCGGCTCCATCGCTAAATACATGAGGAACTGTACGGAGATGGGAATAGAGATACTTCCTCCTGATGTCAACGAAAGCAGCAAGAAGTTCTCCGTGGTGGACGGAAAGATACGATTTGGTCTTCTGGGAGTGAAGAATGTCGGAGAGGGAGCCATAGACGCCATAATAGAGGCTCGTCAGCAGAAGGGAAAGCCGGAGGACATATTCAGGTTCATAGAGCAGCTTGACATACACAGAGTCAACAGAAAGGCCGTGGAAAGCCTGATAAAGGCCGGCGCACTGGACTGTCTCAACGAGAACAGGGCTGCTCATATGGCTGTATATGAAAAGCTCATGGAGTCTGCACAGTCCAATGCAAAAAACAATGTGGAGGGACAGATTTCGCTGTTCCAGATAAATTCCGATGCTATGGAAAGCAGCAATAAGGGAACGCTGCCCGATGTGAAGAACTTCGACAAGGAGATGCTTACGGCCATGGAAAAGGAGATGCTGGGAGTATATATCACGGATCATCCTCTTCGCGAGTATGAAGATACCATAGCAGAATCAGTAACGGTGACATCTCAGGATCTGGCAGATGTCCTTGACAGCGAGGAGCAGGGCGAAGCCCACAGCTTCGTCAGAGACGGAATGTCTGCGGTAATGGCGGGAATAATAACATCGAAAAAGACGCTCATAACCAAAAACAATAAGATGATGGCCTTCGTGGATATGGAG
>CAUDEQ010000024.1 GCA_958448635.1 uncultured Bacillota bacterium
GTAATGACATGTTTCAGCCATCACTTTTTGCCAATTCTGTTGTCCACAACTGTCTCTGTTTTATTTTCAGCCAACAGAAGCTTATTTTTGCCGTCAAAACACCTCGTAATCAAGGAAAATGTTGGCTGATTTTCTTTTATAAACCTCATCAGCCAACATCTTTTTTTCCACCTATAATTTCTGCCCTCCGGGGGGCTTTCCGCCTGCTATGAAACCCAGGCCATAGAACAAAGCCCGCTGCAGCTGCAGTGGATTATCTGCCGACAATCGCCCGCTGCCATATGTAGCGCACTTTATCAAACGTGCCAGTATATAGTCACTATCTTGGTGCTTACGGTTTCCGTTACCTTTCCATCTGCAGCATACGCTGAAATATATTGACGCAGCTTTTCTCTGTCCTGCGGTGTCACATCTCTGTACATACCTGCGCTGTCCTCACACCATGCTGCCATTTCTTTTTCCGTCCTCTCGATGACCCAGTCTTCATCTCTGACTGTAACTTCAGGAGTAAACCCTTTTAACCACAGGTACTCAAAGATGTTGAGCACCGTATCATCGGCTCTCTGGCGTCGGCCGGCAATATCTATTGCGGAAAGAGCGCCATCAAGAATTCTATCGGTACGTCTGGACGGCTTCACAAGGAAGCAATGTCCTCGCGAGCATTCGTTCATCATATCCAGAGTATGGTAATCGCATATGGCAGGCGTCATATGTGCGAACACGATGTCAAATGCGCCTTTCCAGTCTAGCGAGTCGATATCGGCCTTGGCCCAGTCCAGCGCTGTGAATTCAGCATTTTCCACACCCATGCTGCCAGCTCGTTTTACTGCCGCTTCTATCATCGCCGGTGACACGTCAGTGCCCATTGTTGAGCTGATATATTGCGCCAGTGCCAGAGAATACTGTCCTGCACCGCAGCCTATATCCAGGGCAGACATGAAGTCTTGAGGCTCTGCCTTCTCCCACATATATTTAAGGAAGGGATTGTCGTCCTTATCAGGTACAGGCTTCTTATCGAATTCTTCCGCCCTGCTGTCCCACATTCTTATCTGACGTTCTTCATTTTTTTCTATCGTATTGATCCATCGCTCTTTCAAACGTTTAAGCTCCATACTGCTCTCCTTTCAAAGCTCAATCTGCCACCAACACATTTCGCCCGAAACGTTTTCATCAGTCAACGATTATCACCTTTCGGCCTTTTACATCCGTGACCTCTCCCTCTATGCCATATACATCGCGCATGGCTTTTCTGTCGATTATCTCCCGACCACCGTATCGGTACACAAAGCCATCCTGAAGCAGTAGGAAGCGGTCGCAAAATCTCAGAGCCAGGTTCAGATCGTGGATCACCACCATGGCCGTTATCTGTTCACGAGCACATATATCCTTGACTATCTGCAGCACCTTGTACTGATTCCTGATATCAAGGCTGCTAGTGGGCTCATCCAGAAGCATCAGCTTCGGCTGCTGCGCCAACGCCCGCGCCAGCGTGACCTTCTGCCGTTCTCCTCCGCTGAGCTCATTGACAAATCTGCCTCGCATGTGCAGAAGCTGCAGGCTGTCCATGGCCTCGTGAACTATCCTATGGTCCTCTTCTGTAAAGCCCCATCGCATATAAGGCCTTCTGCCCAGCATAACCATATCATGCACCGTCATCTGAGTATCGGGCACATCCTGCGCAACAAATGCGATGCGCCTTGCTACCTCTCTGGTGGACATGTTGAGGAGCTCCTCGCCATCCATGCAAACGCTGCCGCTGTCCGGGAAGATGATCTTGTTGAGGCATTTGAGCATGGTGCTCTTTCCGGCGCCGTTATTGCCCAGCACAGCCAGAAATCTGCCCTTTTCCAGACTGAAGCTCACGGATTTCAGGATATCCGGACCGCCGGGATAATGAAAACGCAGTTCTTTTATATCTAACATCCTCTTTTTCTCCCCTTGAAAAGCAAATACAGAAACAACGGCGCACCGAGAAACGATGTGATGGCACCGATTGGAAGGATTACAGGGCTTATCACCGTTCTGGCGAACAGATCCCCCAACAGCAGCAGTGAGCTGCCTGCCAGTATTGAGCCGGGTATGAGATAAACATGATTGTTTCCCACCACACGACGCACTATATGAGGCGCAACAAGCCCGATGAAATTGATCAGCCCTATATACGACACTATCACCGACGACATGAAGCAGCACAGGATCATGTTGACAAGGGTGAGCCTCCTGACATTGATGCCGAGGCTTATGGCCGTCTCCGTGCCGCTCAGCAGCGCATTGAAATCCCACCTGTGAAATATGAAAAACAGGCAGCCTGCCAGAGTCACCAGAGACATAAGCCTTATCTCTCCCCATGTCGCACTACCCAGATCTCCAAAGGTCCAGAACACCAGCGATGCCAGCTCTATTTCATCTGCAAAATACTGCAGCAGCGTGGTAGCGCCGGTAAACATCGAGCTTATGGCGACACCTGCCAGAATTATGGACTCAGGCGAAACCTGTCTGAATCTTGAGAGCCCCATTATGACTACTGCCACAGCCATACTTCCTGCAAAGGCGCACAGAGGTATCATTATTCCGCCGTTTTCGGATGCGCCGGCGCCCAGAGCGATGATGGCAAAGGCTGCTCCAAAGCCCGCACCCTGCGAAACGCCCAGCGTAGACGCTGAGGCGAGGGGATTGTGCAGTATCACCTGAAGTATACAGCCTGCAACACCAAGGCCTGCCCCCGCAGCAACTGCAGTGCATATCCTCGGAAGTCTGACGCTTCCTACCACGATATTGATGCGTTCATCCGACGCACAGCCGAATATCCCTCGTATCATCTCGGTTAGAGGCGTATCATATGAGCCTGACCACAGAGACAGAACGACTGCCACCAGCAAAACCACCGCCAGCACCAGAAGAAACAGCATACTGGTCACCTGCTTTTTCCTGTAGGCCGGATCCCAGCTATTCTTGTCCGAGAGTGATCTCCTTAAATTCATATCCGTTCTCCTTTAACGTGTCGTAAAAATCGCTGCCCAACAGGTTACGGAAAATCTCATCAGTCTTCTCTGCCGGGTCTATATCCGAAAAGGTCTTGGGATAAAGCACCGTTCCGGCATAATATGCATCTGCCAGAGCCGTGTCAAGATTTGATGCGCTTGATCTGAAGGATATCTGCGAATAAACCTTACCCTTTTTAACAGCGCTGAGCTGACTGTAATATTCAGGATTCTTGCTGTAGTGATCCTGTATCAGCATCATTCCGTTGAGGTCTATGAATATTACGTCAGGATCCCAAAGCAGCACCTGCTCAAGGTCGATGTTGAACGGACCCTCCTGCCCTGTTTCATTGGCGAGGTTCACACCGTTGATGGCCTCCACCGGACCGTAGAACGCCTCAGTTCCGTCAAAGCCATGGGCTCCCTTGTAGCTTACGCCACCTATATAAACGCTGTCTTTATCCTTGTCCTTTATCGCACCTGTTCTTTCATCCAGATCCGCCTTGACCTCATCCATGTACTCCATCAGCTCACGAGCACGGTCTTCCTTGCCGTACACCTCTCCCATCAGCTCAAAGGTCTCATATGCGTTCTCGTCCATCATGCTGTCGTTATGGGGTATCTTTACCACAGGGATTCCTGTCTTACTCTGAAGCTCATCAGCCTCCATATCTATGGACATCGACATCATGATGACGTCAGGTGCGGCCTCTATTAGAAGCTCCGGATTAGGCTCATCCTTTACGCCTATCACAGGCAGCTCCTTGAACACATCGTAGTTTATATAGTTGTACGGACGCGATATAGCCTGTTCCTTTTCATAATCCTCAACGCCTGCCACAAGATCCGCTGCATCCATATAGCACGTATATCTCAGGGCGCCCACTCCGATGCAGGCTACCTTCTCCACCTTTTCGGGGATTTCTACCTGGCGGCCCTCGCTGTCAGTAACAGTACGCATACCGTCCTTTGCACCTGTATCGTCCGCATCTCCTCCGCAGCCGACCAACAGTACCGCCATCATCATCACCAGAGCAAACAGCAAGATACGTTTCTTACCCTTTGTTTTCATGTTCACGTCATTTTTTTCTCTCATCTTATCCTCCTTAATTCTGAACAGTTCAGCCTTCTCCGCCTTTCCCGGTTGTCGTCCTATGATATTTCCGGGGAAATTGCCGGATCTTTATTCAGACAGGATCGTCGCAATACGTTATTATGCTCCGTCATATCGCCTGCGAAATAAAAAATCCAGGCAAGGCAAAAAACTATTTACAATAGCTATAAGACCTTCCTGGATCTGTTTCCTAAAATATTCTTTTTATTTAAAAGCCTTGTAGTTGAAAATGCACTCTTTTACGAGCCTTCGGCCTCTGCCGTCAATCGCTTTTCTTCTGAAAAGCATGGTACTTCCCGTACCGTTAGTTTATTATACCATGCTTTTGAAAAAATTCAACACAATTTATGCTGCCTAATTGAAGTATGGTATCAGGCATAGTATATCGGACAAAATACTCGCAGTCTGAGGAAAATGCCTTACGGAGAATGATATGCCAGCTGCCCGCACGCCGCCGGCGGTAATGTGCATCATCTGCGTGCCGTCACCCTTTATATACTCCTGTCGAGCCATTCCGACAAAAGTTATTTTATTGCAGTCCAGAAGGCTTCCCTTTACATATGCTCCTGCTGAGCTATGACGATGGCCTCCTCGGCGCTGTCAAACACGTACTCTTCTCCGATAAGTTCCAGCAGACCTCCGCGCCTCATTTCCTCGAGGACCTTAGGCTGAACGCTGGTGAGATATATCTCCGTGCCGTTTTCCTCCATCTCCGTCACGAGCTCCATGAGAGCCTGTATTCCCGAAAGGTCTATCACCGGCACGCCTCGCATGGACAGAATCAGACCCTCCGTCTTGCCCTCTAGCTCGTACAGCTGGTTTTCCAGCTTATCAATGACAGCGAAGAAAATGGCTCCCGTCAGATATGCGATCCTCACCTTTCCGGAGATTTCAGGGAGATGTACTCCCACCTCCTCCAACCTGTCTTTTTCGATCTCTGCCACTGTGATGTCTATGTCCGTCAGCTTGATGAGTATGAGAATCACGGAGAATGCCACTCCTATGATGATGGCCTGCGTAAGGTCAAATACCACGGTGGCTATCATCGTTATGAAGAACTTCATCATCCCCGATTTAAATCTGTGGTCGAAGATAAAGTGTATGTTTTCCCAGTCGTTCATCCTCCATGCCGTCACGATGAGCACTCCTGCCAACGCCGAAAGCGGTATCGCTGACATTACAGGCGCCAGTATGAACATGGACAGCAGCAGGAATACTGCGTGAAAGATACCTGTAAGCCTTGTCTGTCCGCCTGCCTTGATGGCCACGCTGGTTCTGGCGATGGCTGCCGTCGCCGGCACGCCGCCAAACAGAGGAATCACGATATTGCCTATGCCCTGTGCCACCAGCTCGCGATCTGCATCCATCTCCTCTTTCTTCATCTTACCTGCAGATGCGCCGCATAAGAGGCTCTCTATCATTCCCAGCGCCGCTATGGAAAACGCCGGAATGAACAGCTCTCTGAGATGGCTTATATTAAATTCCGCAAAGGACAGTCTCTCGTCCAGTATTATTGACTTGGGTACGTCGCCCACTACCGCCACATCGAACTGCAGGAAGTAATTGGCTGCCAGTACGATTATCAGCGCCGCCAGCGAGGATGGGAATCTGGCGTTGAGCTTCTTGGGCCAGATCAGCATTATCACGATGACCGCCACACCGAAAGCCATCGTCTTTATATCAGGGTGAAAGCCGTCGGTGAAATACGATGCCAACTTGACGATGGCAAGATCACCCTTCGATGTCACCCCAAAAAAATTATCCAGTTGCCCCAGTGCGATTATAAGGGCTATGCCGGATGTAAATCCGGTGATAACAGACGAAGGTATATAGTAGATCATCCTTCCCAGCTTCAGGATCCCTGCGCCTATCAGTATGACGCCTGCCATAAAGCATGCCGTCAGTATTCCCTGCATACCGTACTGGGCTGCCAGGGTAACGAGTATGGCTGTCATGGCTCCCGTCGGACCTGAAATCTGAAATGAGGCTCCCGACAATGCACTTATCACGATGCCTCCTATGATGGCTGTCACCAGTCCTGCCGCTGCCGTTGCTCCCGAGCTGACGCCGAATGCCAGTGCCAGAGGAAGCGCCACTGCCGCCACGGTAACACCTGCCATCATATCCTTGCCCAAACGACTGCCATTGTAGCCTTTGAATTCCGTCCTGATATCACCTATGTAGTTTTTTAATAAATTCATAAATCCTCCCGAGTTTTATATGGATTAATCTCCATAATCAATTATAGCTCAGGAGGATTTGTTTTCAATGGGGCAAAATGTTATTAATTTGCTGTCTTTGCTTCGCACATGGCCTGATATCCCTTGTCGAAGGCATCTATGTTCATTCCGGCTATACTGGCGGCGAAGTTCTTCTTGATCTCCTCGAGAATCGTGTCATAGTGCAGCTTTGGCAGCAGCTTCGTTAACGCTCCCAGCATCACCATATTGACTACGAAGGGCTTTCCCATTTCCTCCGCTATATCGGTAGCAGCAACTTTGTAATGATTGGGATTGTCTGTCTCCACCAGCGTACTGTTGATTAGAACTATGGCGTTTTCCTTTGCCTGGTCCTTATATTTTTCAAAGCCTATCTGATTCATGGCTATGAATACATCCGCCTTGTCTACCTTCATGTAATCTATCTCTTCGTCTGAAATGACCACCTCTGCCTTGCAGGCGCCGCCTCTGGCCTCAGGACCGTAGCTTTGAGTCTGGGAAATATTGTAGTCCTCCCCCAGGCCGTATCCCTTTGCCAGCAGTACAGAGGCTAATATTACCCCTTGACCTCCGGCTCCCGCAAATCTGACATTGATTTTCATAACGCTCTATTCTCCTTCCACATCTATCGCACCATCCGGGCACATTCTTTCGCACATCCTGCAGACTACACAGTTCTCCGGAGATTTGATGTCAGGCATCGATGTGCCGTACTTGTTTCTCTTCCTGGATTTAACAAAGATCTTTCTGGGGCAGGCCGTGTAGCATATGCCGCAGCCTTTGCAACATGTCTTATCAACCGTAATAACCGCCATATTCTCACCCTCTTTCGATTCCCTGTTCCTTCAGCTTCCGCTCCACCTTATCGATATATTCCTCAGCAGTGTCATCATGTCTGAATACACCCACCGGAATCTTGCCTTCCTCCGGCTCCTTGCCGGCCTTATATATATACGTCATTTCCTTGTACCTGTTGATTATTGCCGCCGGATCCTTTTCGCCAAAGACGCTTTTTCCCGCCTGAACGGGACATTGGGTAAGCACCTCGATGAAAGAAAAGCCCTTGTGACTGATACCCTCGGCGATGGATTTTGCCAACTGTACGGGATGGGCCGTAGTCCATCTTGCCACATAGCTTCCTCCCAGCGCCATAACCAGCCTGCAGCCGTCTATCGGCTCATCTATACTGCCGAAAGGCGAGGTCTTGGTCACCGAGCCCTTTGGCGTCGCAGGTGATTTCTGCCCTCCCGTCATGCCGTAGATGTAATTGTTCGCCATCACCACCGTTAGATCTATATTCCTGGCGGCCGCATGCATCAGGTGGTTTCCTCCTATAGCCAGGCAATCTCCGTCTCCCGTAAATACCAGAATCTTCTTATCGGGACACGCCAGCTTTAATCCTTCTGCAAAGGCCAGGGCTCTGCCATGCATGGTGTGCATCACGTCCAGCTTATAGTAGCACGGTATCCACGACGAGCAGCCTATGCCGCTGACGCATGCGATGTCCTCATTGACGCCCAGCTCCTCCATGGCATTGATGGCAGCTACCTGTATTATTCCGTTGCCGCAGCCGGGACAAAACAGAGTCGGAAGCGAATCCGTCTTTATATATTTCTCATAGAGCTTATTCATATGCTTACACCTCTTTCAGAATCTCATCCAGTATTTCACTCGGAGTATGTATGTCTCCTCCGCACTTTGACATCGGAATTACCTTCTTATCCTTGAGGACTCTCTCTATTTCACGGCTGTACTTGCCTATATTCATCTCCGGTACGATTATTATGCCGGCATCCTTGGTGGCTTCTCTCAGGTGTTCTTCCGGACACGGCCACACCGTATTAATCTTTACCAGTCCCACCTTGAGATGGCTGTAATCCGTATGCATCGTTGCCGGCACGCCTTTCTTGAAGATATCCTTTATTATTCTGAACTTAGGCATTATCCTGTCATCCTCCACCTTTCTCGCCAGCTTGACAGCATCGATGGCCGGTCTGACAACTGAGCCGTAAGCTACGATGGCAACGTCCGCATCCTCCATGAAGTATGTCTTGATATCTGCAATGACATCCACATTGTCCTTTATCTTCTTGTTTATGTTATTTATGAATTCTCCGCTGCGCCCTGCCAGGTGCCCTATTCTTCGACCCCTGTCGTCATGGAGTTGACCCTCCACCAGTACGTTGGCTCCTTTAAAAAAATCCTCCTGCGGCGATACCACATATTTCTGCTTGACGCTTTTTATCTGCTTGGAGCCGTCTCTAAGGCGGATTTTTTCTCTCATATGGCCTACGACTTCATCTGCCAGAAGAATTACAGGTGTTCTGAACTGCTCTGCCAACTCAAATGCCTTTATGGTAAAATCGTACATCTCCTGCACCGAAGACGGACAGAGAACGATGATTCCGTAATCGCCGTGGCTTCCGTATCTCGCCTGATATATATCCTGCTGTGAAGAAAGCGTCGGCTGCCCTGTGGACGGACCGCCCCTCTGAACGTTTACGATGACGATGGGAGTCTCCGTTACTGCCGCAAATCCTATGGCCTCCTGCATCAGGGTATAGCCGGGGCCTGACGTGGCAGTCATGGCTTTCTTTCCTCCCCATCTGGCTCCGATGATGGCGCAGGCGGAGCCAATCTCATCCTCCATCTGGATGAATGCTCCTCCGACCTTCTGCATCTCCGAAGACATCATCTCTATGATCTCAGTGGACGGAGTTATGGGATATCCGGCAAAAAACCTGCAGCCTGCATATATCGCTCCCATGGCACAGGCTTCGTTTCCCTGCAAAATAACTTCCGTTTTTTTTGAAGATTTTTTCTCCATTTTTCACTCATTTCCTTTCAGCCGGCGGACGCCTAAAAAATCTCTTCTTTAAAATTATATTAACATTGCATACAAAATGCTTCAAGTCAGAACGTTGAAATTTCAACATATTCTATGTTCTAAAAAGGCACTTTGTATTATTGTATACAAAAAGCGCCTGGTTTTAATCAGACGCTTTTATCCTTTGCTATGGTAAATAATTAAGCGGATTTTTCGTGTTTCCGTTCACTCTGATTTCAAAGTGAAGATGAGGTCCTGTGCTGTTGCCTGAATTGCCCGATTTTGCAATTTCCATGCCTTGGAACACTTCATCACCTACGTCTACCAACAGCTTACTGTTATGTGCATATCGTGTTTCCATACCGTTTTGATGGTCTATGGTTATCATATATCCGTATCCCCCGCTATAGCCGGCTGATACTACTATACCTCCATCTGCAGCGAATACCTTGTTTCCTGTCGGAAGACCCAAGTCGACACCGGAGTGGAATCTTCCCCATCTAGGCCCATATCTGGATGTGATGGTATATTTCCCTGATTTCAACGGCCATATGAATTTTCCCGAACCTACTGACGGCGGTCTCTCCTTCGCTCCCACAAGAACGATCTCCGTTACAGGCTCCTTCTTGACAGTGGTCACAAGAGGGTTTTCTTCAACCTGCTCTCCGTTAACCAGTACTATTCTCGAGGTAACCTCGCTTAGTCCGTCTTCACCTGTCTGCTGTGTCTCTGAATATCCCTCATAAATATCCTGAGAATCCTTTTTCTCCACCTTATGCTCCATCACCTTGTCATACGTTACCTTCTCGGTGATTCTTACCGTCATTATAGGTGCTTCCTGCCTTATTATCAGCTTATCGCCAACCACCAGCTTCTTTCTGTCCACATTAGGGTTATCCTTTATTATGTCATCCTCTGTGGTGGAATACAGCTTGGCGACATCCGCCAGAGTTTCTCCGGCAACGACCGTATGCAGCGACTCCTTTTGTCCGCTAGTGCAAAGAAGATCCAACATCTCATCCTTGGACACAACCTTTTCAAGGCTTATATTATCCTCCTTGGCTTCCCATTTTTCCACGATCTCAATCTTCTCTACCTCGGAGTTCTCCATGTGGCTCTTATATCTGTCCTCTATCTCTCGGAACACTTCCTCTGCCACATCCTTGCTTTCAACTGCACCTACCTTCTTGCCTCCTACGAATATGCAGTAGGCCTTTACATTGAGGTCACCCATATATGTAAGACGTTTGAGCACGTCTTCTGACGTATCTATCTCCGCTTCTCCGCCTGTCCAGACTCTGTCAAATTCCACGTCCTTTCTGGCGTCTATTATTACATCTACGTTCTTATCTTCAGTCAGCGCATCCTGTACCAGCTCCGTGATCTGAAGGACATCGTCCTTTTCCTTGACGAAGCCCAGGGTCTTGCCATTATATGAATAGGCATATGCCGTATAATAATTGCATACTCCGGCAGCTGCCACCGCCGCTGTAAGGACTACGGCAAATGCTGCCAGTAACGCAGTCTTATGCTTGTCGCAGAAGGTCTTGAATTTATTGAACTTCTTCGCAAAGTTCGTCTTCTCGTAATCCTCTCTTCTCTTCCTGAGGGATATATCCACCAGTTTCCTGGCTTCCTCTGCCCTCTGCTTACGTTCCTCCTCCAGCTGCTTCTTTTCTTCTTCGGACTCTGTATGACGTTCCTCCTTCGACTTAAGACCGAAAAGATCTCTCCACTTGAAGTTTGGAACTTCTTTAATCTCAGTATTTATTGTCACGCCCTTGACGTTTACTATGCCGCCGCCCATCTCGGCATCCTCGCGGCTTTTGGCCTCCAGACGAAGTCTTTCAAGCTTGCCCTTTGCTTCCGCATCGCGCTTGGCCTTCTTGATGAGCTCACGCTCTTCAGCTTTTCTGAGCCTTTCCAAGCGCTTCTTTTCTTCTCTTATGCGCTTGGCTTCTCTTTCAGCTATTATCTTGGCAGCCTTGGCTTCCCTTTCGGCAAGCATTTTCGCAGCTCTGGCCTCCCTTTCTGCCTGCGCTCTGGCAGCTCTGGCCTCTTTCTCTGCCTGAGCTCTTGCGAGCTTTTCCGCCCTACGCTGCTGCGCACGCTTTTCCCTGGCTTCCTTTTCTGCCTGCGCTCTCTGCCTTCGTATTCTTTTTTCCTGTTCCTCCCTCATCTGCAGCTCAAGTTTCTGCTCTTTTTGGTCGTCCAGTACGGATTCGACCTCCTTTTGCTTCGATTTAAGCAGTGCCTTCTGATGGTCCAACTTTTCCTGCTGTACCTCAGCAAGCTTCATGGTATGTCTTTCCGCAGCGTTGGATATGATATCTAAGCTCGCCTCCTGCTGCTTCTGAGCGAAAAGCAGCTCATGCTTTGCCTCTTCCAGGCTTATCTTAGGCTCTTGATACGGCTGATGGCTATTCTCCGATTTCTTGTTCTCTTCAGGCTCTTCAGCAAAGAAGTCAGCTATTTCCTCTTCCGTTGCCATATTGGAACGTCTCTCCGCTTCCATGGCCTCAAGCGCTGTTTTTCTGGAAATCTTCTTGGCTAATCTTTCGGCCTCTGCCGCCTGACGGCGCTTTCTTTCGGCCTCCTCCTCAATCAAAGCAGCACGTCGCTGAGCTTCCAACACTTTTTGCTGCTGAATACGGGCCTCAGCCTCCCTTCGAAGCATCTCTTCCTTTCTCTGCTTCTCTGCCAGAGCATCCTTTTCTGCCTGTTGCAGGATTGCCCTCTTAGCTGCAAGAACCTCCTCTGAATCCTTCATATATAGAGGCTCCTCAACAGATTCCGCAGAGCTTCCACCTGACAGTGAAGCGTTTTCCTCCCCTGAAGCCTTCAAATCTTCAACGCTTTTCCTGAGCTTCTTTATGTCCTCATACACCTTTCTCGCATCTTCGTTGTGCATGATGAATTCTTCCCTGCTCATGGTATTTTCTATTGGCTTATCAAGTTGATCTTTTCTCTCGTTATCTCCTCGAAGCATTGGCATCTTTCTCCTGTTTCAAGCATTCCGGTATCCCTGCACTCAGGACACCTGTACTTTACATCCATATGATCTATTTCAAATCCGTTGTCGGTCAGAAGGAAGGCCTTTTCCGTGTTAAGGGCATCCATACGTCGTTTCAGCTGCTCCATAAGGCTCTTCCTGTCCACGCTGTCAGATATTATTATCTTCGACATCTGTGAGCTCATATCTGTAAGCTCGTCTTCTATTTCCTTTATCTTCGGTACTGCATCGTAAACTGCACGTCGCCTTTCCTCCGCTTCAGCTTCATTTTTGCTGCGCAGAGCTTCGTAATATCTCGATATCTCTCCGGCCGTCAGCGACTTTCTTTCTCCGTCGGGTCCATTGCCGCCGCCTTTCCTTTCCTCGTACCAGTTTATCAGCACTTTATTTACATAATTGATATTGGGATTGGCTATCCCTGATGTTTTGCTGCAGGCCTCCAATACCTTGTCCAATGTGAACTCCATGGTTTCAAACCATGTGTCCATTATGCGGCGCTCTTCCTCAGTGGCATTACGCATAAAGCCGAGTGCCTGAAAAACCCTCTTATACAGGTACTGCTTCTTCTCATTTTCGCTGAGATATTTTTCCACCGAAATAACATCTCTCAGGCCCTCTGATGCCCATGCCTTTATTACAGCCGCTATGTACTTTATGTCCTTTTTTTTCTTCTGCACACAGTATGAATACCCGTAGACTATGACTTCCGGCGCAGCGCCGAAGTCGTTTATCCATGAAAGAACCTCCATAAGCTCCGTGCCGCTTATGACTCTTCCTGTGATGTTCTCTATGGCGGCGAACATATCCTTGATCTCCTTGTCCGCCATCTGTGCCTGCGCATTCTGCTCGGAAATATATACCTTTCTGCTGCTCTTACCGTAAAGCTGCTCCTTGAGGACTATGAATTCTATATCGTATTCGAACTTGTCCTCAGGATTTTTTTTGATTTTCTTTACAGCACCCAGCTTTTCCCAGTATGTCCATGCCTTCAGTACGTCTTCCAACTCCAATGAAAGATGTCTGGCTATTTCTTCATTGGTTATATCCAGAGACAGATTGGCATACATCAGAGCAAGGAGATATACCTTGACGAAATCTCCCGGCGCTGAAGCCATATGCTCGTTTATAAAAATGTTTTCCACGCCGGTATCCAGCAGGAAATAATCATTTATCTGTTCTTTTCTGAAGCCCATCTGTCCTCCAAATCATCTTGTTAAAAGTCTGCCGTATTGCTCATGTGAGCACTGTCAACAAATTTTGTCAGCTTATCGAGCCATGCCACTTTAACAGTTCCCGTAGGTCCGCTTCTCTGCTTGGCCACGATCACCTCGCACTCCCCGATGGCCTCCGTATCCTCGTTGTAGTATTCATCTCTATAGAGAAATATAACGATATCGGCATCCTGCTCTATGGAGCCTGATTCTCTAAGGTCGGAAAGCATCGGTCTGTGATCTGTCCTCTGCTCCGGGGCTCTGGAAAGCTGAGAAAGCACAAGCACTGGACAATCCAACTCTCTGGCCAACAGCTTGAGATTTCTTGATATCACTGATATCTCCTGTGTCCTGGAATCTGCCCGCCCTTCGGGATTCATCAGCTGAAGGTAGTCTATAACCACAAGATCCAGACCTTCCTCAGCCTTTAATCTCCTGCATTTACTTTTCATCTCCATGATGTTGATGCCTGCCGTATCGTCTATATGTATATTCGCCTTAGATAAGATATCCAACGCTATGTTTATATCATCCCAGTCACGTCTCTCAAGCCTTCCCGTCTTAAGGGCCTGCATGCTTACCTTTGACTCCATACTGAGAAGTCTCTGCCCCAACTGGTCCTTTGACATCTCCAGGCTGAATACCATCACCGAGGCTCTTCCCTTTACAGCCGCATTGAGAGCCAACGAAAGAGCGAAAGCCGTCTTTCCCATGGCAGGCCTTGCCGCCAGTATTATCAGATCCGATCTCTGAAGGCCGGACGTCATGTTATCCAGATATTTGAAGCCTGTAGTCACTCCCGTAAGTCCACCGTCCAGTTTGGATGCCTTGTCTATTATCTCTATATTTTCAATGAGAACATCCTTTATATGGGAATACTGTCCCTTCTGCCGTTTCTGTGAAATCTCAAATATGCCGCTTTCGGCATAGTCCAGCATCTGCCCTGCATCCATGCTTCCGTCATAGCCTTTAACAACTATATCGTCGGCTGTCTGTATAATTCTTCTGACAGTAGCCATTTCCGCAACAATTTTGGCGTATTCCATGGCATTGGAGGTGGCAGGAGTTGCTGCCGACAGAGATGCGATATATGCTCTTCCGCCCACCATATTGAGACTGTTTCTCTTCTTCAGCTCTTCTGAGACGGTCAGGGCATCTACGGGAGCATTTCTCCTGTGGAGATCGAGAATAGCTCTGAATATCTCCTTGTGGTTTTCATCGTAAAAATCCTCAGGTCTTGTGACCTCCACCACATCAAAGAGCGCATCCTTGGAAAGGAGCGCTGCACCTAATACTGATTTTTCCGCATCAATACTATGCGGAGGGATTCTTCCTTCCATAAGCTACTCCTGCAGTTTAAACGGTTACCGTCACCTTAAGGGTTGCAGATACTTCAGGGAAAAGCTTTACTGCCACCTGAAAATCTCCTGTCTGCTTGATAGGACTTGTCAGGTCTATCTTCTTCTTGTCCACCTTGATCTTTTCCTGTTCTTCCAAGGCATCTGCGATGTCCTTCGATGTTATGGAGCCGAAAAGCTTACCGTTTTCGCCGCCCTTTGACTTTATGACAACTGTAATTTTGCTCATCTCCTCAGCCTGCTTCTTTGCAGCTTCCTTCTGAGCTTCAAGCTTTTCAGCAGCTATGGCCTTCTGCTTCTCAAGATTTCTTACATTGCCTTCTGTTGCCTCCTTGGCAAGGCCCTTGGGCAGAAGCATGTTCCTGGCATAACCGTCGCTTACCTTTACGACATCTCCTGCTTTACCTGTTCCCTTAACATCCTTTAACAGTATTACTATCATGATTATATCCTCCTATTGTGTAGTTCTCACGAAATTATCCTTTTCGAGACATTCCTTTATCTTTTCAAGAATTTCCTCCGGCGACTCATCCACCTGTGTTCCCGCTGTATTGAGGTGGCCGCCGCCTCCGAATTTTTCCATAACTATCTGTACGTTTATTTCTCCCAGAGATCTGGCGCTGACCACCGTTCTGCCGTTTTCGCCTCTTCCGGCAACGAAGGAGGCCTTGATTCCCTTGATGGTCAGAAGCTCGTCTGCCACCTGTGAATTTATTATCTGAGAATTGATGCTGACCTCAGGACATACGGACATGGCGATGCCGCCATCGTAATATTTGGCGTTTGCCAGGCACAGAGCCTTTATCCTTAGGCTCTCTGAATCCGCCTGAAAATACTTTCGCACGTTGACAAGATCGGCGCCTGCACGCCTGAGCCATGCTGCAGCTTCAAAGGTACGAACCCCCGCCTTCATGGCAAAACTGTTGGTATCCACCATTATTCCCGCCAGCAGCGCATCTGCCTCCAGCTTTGTCAGTATCCTTTTCTTGCTCTTTTCATTGGCATACTGCACCACCTCCGCAACCAGCTCCGATGCCGATGATGCGTATGATTCCATGTATGACAATATCTGATCCGGCAGCACATCCTCTGCTCTCCTATGATGATCTATCACGACAGTCCTTCTGACCTTTTCCACCAGCTCAAAGGATTCCACCAACGCCGGTCTGTGCGTATCCACAACCACCACCAGAGACTGCTCGTCAGCAAGGGACAGTGCCTTTTCCGTTGATATAAGAGCGTATTCATCTGTCTGCTTGACGTCTTCAATCATGTCTACCATGCTGTCATTGTAGCTGTTTATAACTATATATGCGTCCTTTTCAACGATCCTGGCCATCCTGTGAATTCCCAGCGCCGCACCAAAGCTGTCAAGATCAGGGTTTCTGTGCCCCATGATGAACACCTTTGACGACTGGCTCATCAGCAGCTTCAAAGCGTGAGCGATGATCCTGGATTTACCCTTGAAGCCCTTTTCTACGCTCTGAGATTTGCCGCCGTAGTATTCAAAATTGCACACGTTCTTCACTACAGCCTGATCTCCGCCTCGTCCCAGTGCAAGATCAAGCGCACCCTGGGCGTAATCCTCGCTCTCACTTATGGTCTTGCCGCCTATACCTATTCCTATGCTCAGCGTCACCGGAAAATCAGCCTCAGTCTCTATTTTCCTGGCCTCATCAAGAATTTCAAATTTGCGGTTTACGATACCCTCGTAATTCTTGTGCGTAAAAATAACCTCATACAGATGCTCTCTGTAGCGTGTGACTGCTGCGCCCATTTTCGCACCCCAACCCCTTATGAGCTTGTCTATTTCCGAGGAAATCTCCAGATCTCTGCCGTCTCCCGCACTGGATATCAGCTCGTCGAAATTGTCCACGTTGATGAGGGCTATGCATGTCTTATCGTCGTTGTACAGCTCCTTCAGGTTTTCAAAGGAAGTTATATCTACAAAATAAAGCATTATGGATGCAGTATCTCCTTCACCTATAAAGCCTGCCAGTATCCTGAAGAACTTGTCGTTTTTCTTCAGAACAATGAAGCTGTCCTCCTCTGCCGCCTTGATTATATCCGGCAATCTGATTCCCGTGAGGACAAATATATCGTTCCCCGTTATGCCATCATATTTAAAGACATCTGCTATTCTGCTGTTGGCCTTGGTTACCTTCCCCTGCATATTGATTATACAAGTGGGAACTATCGAATAATGAGTGAGTAACTTTTCTATCCTACCTGCGTACATATCCTTCTCCCGTTATCAATCATCTTTCGGCGTTGCCGCCCATTTTTACTCTCAGACCTATTATCAGATCTGCCATTCCCATCAGCACCAGGAACATTTTCCCGATGGATGTCATCCACATGAATATACACACTACCACCGCAACTGCCTGCGGCGCCTTTTTGAAATGAAAGAACATCATCACAACCGCTATGCCCTGAAGGGAAAAAACAAGGTCAAACAGCATGTTGATGTTTACGTACATGAGCTCTCCCACAGCCATCTCTGATTCCAGCATAAGCCATGATATTATATACATCAGCATCATCGCCATGGCCGCTCCATGCCCGAAGGTAAACTCCCTGAACTTAGGCATACGTATCACCTGATGCTTTCTGCCTGCTATCCTGCTAAGTATAATATATGCTATATATGATACGACTGCCCCTGTGAACATTATGGAGGCAGGAAGGCTCATGATTCCTGCTTCGTATATCTGCATAAACATTTCGGTTCTGGCCTCTTCGCTTACACCTGCCGCATTGAGACCCTCAATGATCATAGGATTTCTTGCTGCCTCGCTTGAAATCATTTTAGCAATTTCATAAAGCTGCTGATATATATCAATGCCTGCAAAATACGCTGCCATGAAAACAATTGTGGCCGATGCCGTAATTGTGAGAAAGGAAATCAGCACAACCCTGTAAGGCGATACTGTTCCCTTTTTTATATACCCGGGTATTATCAAAAAAGGTATTATCAACGTGAGTAAAAATATGATCGAAAAATACATTCTATTGCTCCTGAAATAATTTACGAGTACTAATCATTATATCACATCTTTCAACGATTGTCTTCTACTATATATTGGGTCTTATGCCCCATGAAAGCGTACATCGCCGCTTTTGTAACAGGAGTCTGTCAGCCTTTTCCCACATAAAAAGACCGGACATGCGTCCGGTCTGAAAATCTCCACGATTAGTCGGCTGTGTAAGGAAGAAGAGCAACGATTCTTGCTCTCTTTATAGCCTTTGTAACCTCTCTCTGGTGAATAGCACAAGTTCCTGTTATTCTCTTAGGAAGAATCTTGCCTCTTTCAGTTACATACTTTCTCAGCTTTTCTACATCCTTGTAATCTATGGTTTCGGTTTTATCTGCGCAGAACTGACATACTTTCTTTCTTCTTACGCCACCACGTCTTTTATTATCCATGATATATAAGTCTCCTTTCTTTTAGAACGGGATGTCATCATCCTGAATCGCCTGAAAGCCTTCAGGAATTCCCATATCTCCGCCTGACGGAGCCTGCTGCGGTCTGGCCTGTGGCTGACCTGCTCCTGCCTGCGCTCTGTCTCCCCACTCTAAAAATTCCACTCTGTCGGCAACCACGTCTGTCGTATAGACAGTCTGGCCATCCTTATTGGTATAGCTTCCCGTCTGAATTCTTCCCTGAATTCCTACAAGTCTTCCCTTCGCCAGAAATCTCTCACAGTTCTCTGCCTGTCTGCCGAAAACTGTAATACGCGGAAAATCCGTTTTCTTTTCCTGACCTGATCTTACAGGTCTGTCTATAGCAACAGTAAATGTCGCTACCGCTGTCTGGCTTTCGGATATATACCTGACTTCAGGGTCCCTCGTCAATCTTCCGATTAGAACTACACTGTTCATACTGCACCCCTTTTCTTATTTCTCGTCTTTATTGACAATGAGATGTCTCATAACGTTGTCCGAGATCTTCAGTCTTCTGTCCAGCTCCTTTGGCAGAGTTGGCTGTGCTTTGAACTCGATGACAACATAGTATCCTTCGTTCTTCTTCTGGATAGGATACGCGAGCTTTCTCAATCCCCAAACATCTACATTGCCTACTTCGCCTTCTGCTGTGATGATTTCCTTAACGGTTTCAACTACAGCTTCCTTCTTGTCATCTTCCAATGCAGGATCAAGGATGAACATTACTTCATAGTTTGTCATTTTTTCACCTCCCTATGGACTAATTGGCGATGAGCCTTTCTCATCGCAAGGATTGCACAAAAAATACGTGCCTATATATTATACATGATTTAAACAGGATTTCAAGACTTTTTTCTCATGCTTTACGGCTGTTCCGTCGGCATTGCCAGATTTCCCAGTACGGATTTCATCAGCTGGTCAGACATTATTATATTCCACCCGTAATATCCATCGTCGATCATAGGTATAAATGCAATGGATTCAACCACATTTTCGCTTTCGGCGGCCTTTTCTATCTCAGAAACGTAGATTTCAAGGCATTGTTCTTCAAGAGCAGCCTTGTCGGCGATACTGTCTTCATACAGATTGTCCATCACATAATCATATGAGATACGGCTGTATTCGTTCAGCACATTGCTGAAATCATTGCTCTTTACCAAAACCTTGGCAACAGCAACGTCATTTTTCTTTTTTACCTCCTGTATATCATATTGGAAGTTCTTAAATAGAGCTTCATTCATACGCTCTATGACTTCGTCATCTCCCTCTGCATTCACGAGAAAGTTGACATAGGTATTATCCATGTATTTATTCATTGTCTTGGATTCCTGGGTTTTCAGCGAGTCAAGAAAGTCTTCAGTCGCTTCAGCAGGCGTTACTGAAACCAGGTTTATAGCACTGCTCTGCATAACTGCCGATATCAGCAGTGTCATTATTATTTTGACTATATAATGCATCTATTGTATATTACCTTTCCAATTTCAACGGTTGTAATTTCACGGCATATTACTTATAATGGAACAAATGCCATACATTCTATATTTCTTATATTAGTAAAAAAATCAATCGTTTTCAAGTATATGAGGTAAAATATGGAGAATACCGAAAATACAAAGGCACACTCATTCCTTTCCCGTATTCTATCGAAAAAGATTTTCATGTTGGTAATTGCCGTGCTGGCTCTTTCCACAGTTCTTTTCATAGCCGGGATTATGGGCGCCACCTATGAAATAAAAGCCGATGCTGCTGAGGCAAGCAAGGTCATGGAAAAGGAAAAAGCTTCGGAAGCCTTCGCACCTGATCTTCCTGCAGCTCTGAGAGCTTCCACAGTCAACGATGTACTGGAAGCAAACTACATCCCCGCCTACTCTCTTTCTCAGGTAATGTCCATGGATGTAAGCAAGCCCAGCGGCGTTACCGTTGAGGATTTAAAGCAGGTCACTTCACAAGGTCTTGTGGGTCTTGAGGAGGCCTTCCTTAAAGCTGAGAAGGATTACGGCATCAACTGCCTCTTCGTTATGGCCATCGCTGCCATCGAAAGCGGCAACGGAACTATAAACGGCGTCGGAAACAATATGTTCGGATGGGGAGGCGGATATATAGCCTTTTCCTCAAAGGCAGAGGGAATAGACGTGGTTGCCCGGGGCCTTGCACGCAACTATCTCACGCCGGGAGCGGGACTGTATTCCGGAAAGACAATCTCGGATGTAAATAAAAGATACGCTTCCAGCTCCACATGGGACGATAAGGTCGCTAAAAAGATGACAAGCTATTACGCCACCATAAGCAAATATCACAATGCAGAGCTGGAAAAGCTCAAATAAATTCAGAAATTTTATTTCCAAAGCTTTTCAGGATAAATACCTTTATCCTTCATGGCTTCCAGGGTGTTTTTCACATCCTCTTTGTCTTCTTTATACGTTACACCGCACCATTTATCGGGCGAGGTCAGCACTTTTATGCGAGCCTTGCCCTTTTTTATGAGCTGATCTGCCGTACGAGGCAGCAGATATTCGCCCTTCAGCGGGTTTTCCTTCAACGCCTTATCCAGAAACTCAGGCAGCCCCTTCTTTAGCTCTTTCATCATGGCAGCTGAAAATCCCCAGAAATTCATGGACACCACAGTTCCCTCAGGAAGCACATTCCAGCTTTCACCGTCGTCCTCTGTGAAAGCAATACCCTCAGGTCTCATCTCTATTCTCGTTCTTTCAGTCACTTCACAGAGATATCCGTTGTCATCCAGTGCGCAGACGCCTCTGGCAACATGACCGTTTTCTGTAACTGTGTTCTCCAGCTTGTACCCTACCATGCAGAATTCGTATTTTTCTCCATCCTCATGGGAAGCAAGGTATTCATAGATGCTTGAGAAAGCGCCGGGACCATAGTAATCATCTGCATTTATAACAACGAAGGGACCGTCTATCAGATCCCTTGCGGCCAATACGGCATGTGATGTTCCCCACGGCTTTTCCCTTCCTTCAGGAATTTCATAGCCTTCCGGTATATCCTCCAGCTTCTGGTAAGCGTATTCAACATCCAAGAATCTGCCGGCTCTTTCATCTACCAGCTCCCTGAAAACATCTCTATGCTCCTCACGTATGATGAATATAGCTTTGTTGAAGCCTGCCAGCATGGCATCGTAAAGGGAAAAATCCAGAATAATTTCTCCTGCATCCGTCATCTTGTCTATCTGCTTGGAGCCTCCGTATCTTGAGCCCATTCCGGCAGCCATTATTACTAATACAGGTTTTTTATTTATCATGTTATGCTCCTTTTTTATCAACAATACTTTAGACTGATTCTATCATCATGTGCTATAATATGTCTAGCACCTTTCATGAAAGGAAGTCAATTATGAAAAATACCATCGTGTTTGTAACAGGCTTTTTCGGTGCGCCTGTGATGCAGACTGCACTGAAGATAGCCGATGAAGAAAATCTCGATATCATCTCTCTGGATGATGAAATAGAAAAAAACGACGGTCGCTCAGTCAGACGTATCTGCATGGTCATGGGCGAGCATGAGTACAGGAACAAGGAGTATGAGGCGCTGAAAAAACTGAATGAATCTGCCGGCAGCAGGAAAATGGCAATCTGCTGTGGCGATGGTGTTCTCCACGATGAAATGTCGAGAGATATCATATTGGGGCATCGCCTTGTGATAGTTGGCAAGGATATGTCCATCGATGAGCTCTGGGAAAATGCAAAGGCATCGGAAGGCAGCTATCATGCCTTCATGCACTTCGGTACGCCTGAAGAAAAGCGCAACGCCTTCGAAAAACTCTGGCAGAGACAGTGTGCGCTTTTTAAGCCTTATATCTGATGATTTATGATTTATTGCGGAGGTAAGTATGATTTACAACAGAGAAGCTGCAGCCGGAGATGCTGCCATGGAAACAGCTAAAAAAATGGTGGCTGCTGCCGTAACGGCCCCTAAGGGATGCGGTCATGACAATATCGAAGCCATGGTTCTGGACGGAGATGAAATGATGAAGCTGGCGGAATACTGCCGACAGATCGGCATGGAGACCAATACGGATTTTTTCGTAAGAGACGCTAAAACCATTGAAATGAGTCGTTGCGTCGTTCTCATAGGAGCCAACGACTCGCCTATCCTTCTGGATAACTGCGGCTTATGCGGATTTGAAAACTGCGCCAATACCATGGAAAAAGGCGCCAACTGTGCCTTCAACATCGTGGATCTTGGCATCGCCATAGGCTCTGCCGTTTCCATTGCCGCAGACAACAGAATAGATAATCGTGTTCTATTTTCAGGAGGCATGGCTGCCCTGAAAATGAAATGCTTTTCTGACGATGTTAGGGTTTGCTTTGCCATTCCTCTTTCAACCTACAGCAAGAGTATATTTTACGATAGAGATTCAGAAGATTCGCCGCTCAACAAATGAGCGGCTTTTTTCAATTTATCCTATAATTCTGCAGCATTCGTGCTCTTTGCGGTATCAGCAGAACTATGGCTGCCGAAAGCCCCAGACACCAGCCTGCCATTACATCGGTAGGGTAGTGTACTCCCAGATATATACGGCTTATACCTATGAATATCATAGGTATGATGAGAAGCACCGTGAGGATATTAGCAATCCGGCGATTTTTCACATTGGCACGTATCAGATATATGAGCATTGCGAAAACGCACATACCGGTAATCGAGTGTCCGCTTGGGAATGACCAACCTCCCTGCTCGATGAGGAACAGAACATCATCGGGGCGAGGCCTCTGTACCACGCTTTTAATTATCTTGTTCAGCACCGTCACCAGTATCGCCCCCACCGATATTGGTATGCCATATGTGAGTCTGGTGCTTTTTATGAGAAGCAGAGCTATACATAGCGCTGTTATCGTCTGCCAGTTTCCCATGTATGTGATGATCTTCATTACAACCGTAAGACCGTCATTTCTCAGACTGTATATGAAATTCCTTACGGGGTCGTCCAGCCAGTCGGTGCTGCCTGCTTCCACCATCAGCGTCAATGCGAAAAATATTATCAGGCACAGCGAGATTATTGATGCTGCCATTATCTTTTCCATACGTCTTTTCCTTATGTATTTTTCATTTTTCTCCATATTATTCAGCATGTCTTCCTTCATTTTTCATAAGTTCTCCCAATGTAATGATTATATATCACGCCATCATATTATACACTATTTTTTACATTCGTCATGATAATATGGTATACTAATCGTGTTTAAGGAGGATCACATCATGAAAATATTTGCAAATATACCGGGCTTTGCAAAGCTCATCCACTGCCTCAAATACCTCAATCAGCATAAAAAGGATATTGAAGCTGCAAAGGCCGCCGGCGATTTTGAAAGAGAAAGGGAAGTTATCCTCAAGGCAAGCTCTCTCTGGGGAGCCATGGTTTTTGATATGTTCAACAGCAAGCTAAACGTCACCGGTCTTGAAAACGTGCCGGATGAAGGCCCTGTGGTATTCGTCGGCAATCACCAGGGATATGCCGATATCATAGCATACTGCGCTGCATTTAAAAAATTTCAGTTCGGCTTCGTAGCCAAAGAGGAGCTGGCTAAAATCCCTCTCTACGGACCGTGGATCAGGAGAATACGAAGCGTTTTCATCGAAAGAGACGATCCCAGAGCTTCTCTGGAAGCCATCAACAGAGGTATCGAATACATAGAGCAGGGCTTTTCACTGGTTATATTCCCTGAAGGGACCAGAAGCAAGGGTCCTGATCCGGGCGAGTTCAGAAAGGGCTCTCTGAAGCTTGCAACCAAGCCGAAGGTTCCCATCATTCCCGTTTCTCTGGACGGCAGCTACAAATTTTTTGAAGAAAACGGCCGTATAACGCCGGCGGAAATCAACATCATGGTCCATCCGCCGATAGAAACAAAGAACCTGGATCGAAAGGAGGAAAAGCTTCTTCTTGAAAAGGTCGAGAAAATCATCGTTGACGGCGTAAGAGCGTTACAGAAAAATAATATAAAGGACTGAATTTACAGAAAAATAACCTTAGATTAAATAAATAATCTTTAATTATATAAACAATTAATGTATAATATCGTCATGAGGAAATTTTTAACTTGAAAGGAGAACTAAGTAATGAAAAAGAAAACTTCCAAAGCTTTATTTATAAGTTTGTTGCTTTCACTTCTTCTGGCTATGTCAATGATGCTGGCAAGCTGCGGCGGCCCTTCAAACCTTGAAGAATACATAGACAGCAACGAAGAGATCGCACAGCAGATAGAGTCATTCAGCTCTTCCGGAATGGACATTGATGTAACAGAGAACACTCTTACTTATACTTATAAGTACAATCAGACATACGATGACTCAATGGCTGAGCTCATGTCAACTGAACTGGAAAAGGCAATGGCATCTCAGAGCGGTACCTTCGAATCCGTAAAGCAGACTCTCGTAGATGAGACCGGCTTTGAAGATATCGTTGTTAAGATAGTTTACACCGACGGAGAAGATAAGGTTCTTTACGAAACAGAATATTAAACGACAACATAAGTAAAAAGCTGCGGAAATCCGCAGCTTTTTCTTTTTCTATTAAGGTCTCTCTTTAATTTTTTGCTG
>CAUDEQ010000025.1 GCA_958448635.1 uncultured Bacillota bacterium
TATGAGATCACACCATAGAACAACGTCGGCTTTACTGATACTCCGCCATATCGCCGCATCGTCTCCGGCGGTGTTTCACATGTAATAAACAGAAGAGCGCAAGTCGAAGGCAAGGCTTCCTATGGCAAAACAGCAAAGCTTCATATGTACTCATGTCTTTCTCAAAAAAAGGCAGGCGGCTCTTCGCAAGATACTTTTGTTGCTACTCTGCTGTACTACTATCTCTTGACAAACCAACTTGCCATCTCCACAAGGCGCTTTTACTGATACTCCGCCATATCGCCTGCGACGATATTTCCTATTAAATTAAAAAATAAGAGGCAGCACCTACTGCCTCTTTTATTTTAATGATATTCTATGCTTCCTCTGCTGCTTCAGCAACCTCTTCAACTGCAGGCGCTTCCTCGACAGGAGCTTCTTCTGCTGCAGGAGCCTCTTCAGGTGCCTCCTCAGCCGCAGCTTCTTCTGCTGCAGGAGGATCGATGGTTTCTCTGATGCTGAGGCTGATCCTCTTTCTGTCCTTATCTATTTCGAGGATCTTGGCATTTACTATCTGGCCTACTTCCAACTCATCATTGATGTTGCCGACTCTCTTGTGGGCAACCTCTGATATATGTACCAGTCCGTCAAGACCCGGCTCCAGCTCAACGAAAGCGCCGTATTCCTTGATCTGAACTACTTTACCTTCGATAACCTGTCCAACCTCATAAGTCGTATCTATGATGCTCCAAGGCTCAGGCTGATTCTGCTTGAGACCGAGTGAGATCTTGCCTTTTTCTTCGTTCATTGAAAGAACCTTGACATTGATCTTCTGTCCGATGGAGAGAACTTCCTGAGGGTGCTTAAGCTTACCCCATGAAATCTCTGAAATATGGAGAAGACCGTCTATGCCTCCGATATCTACGAAAGCACCGTAATCCGTAAATCTCATTACCGTACCTTCAACGACATCGTCTACATTAAGATTTTCCCAGATTTCTGCAACCAGCTTGTCTTTTTCGTCATTGAGGAAAAGCTTGTGAGAGAAAACTGCTCTGTTTCTTCTCTGGTCTACTCTGGAAACTCTTACTTCCATAGTCTGACCTACGAACTCTTCTGCGTTTTCCACATAGTGATCTGAGAGCTGTGAAAGAGGAATGAATCCGGAAACTTCTTTATATTCTGCAATAACGCCACCGTTTACCTGTCTTGTGACCTTGACTTCAAGAACCGTTTTATCTTCAAGCGCCTTAACGATTTCATCCCAGTTGGCACTGATTTCTAACTTTTTCTTTGAAAGCAAAATACCACCGTCGCCGTCGTCAGTCTTGATTACTTTCGCCTGGATTTCGTCATCAACCTTGAAGGCATCGGCTAAAGTCTGACCTTCTTCCAAAGTCACCTCTGCGATTGGAAGAATACCGTCTTTCTTGCATCCTAAATTAACGATAACTTCTTTGTCTGTAACCTGATGTACCTTACCTGTTACGATTTCTCCGCCTCTTGGCAATCTCAGGGACTTTTCGATTTCGTCCATAAGATCCTGCATGTTTAATTCGTTGTTGTTTTCAAGTGTAACTTCACTCATTCTGGCAATAACCTCCTTAATAGTGCATTCAGGCGTCGACGCGCCCGCCGCTATTCCTATTCTATTACATTTCTGAAGTTGTTTCAACGGTAAATCTTCAATATTTTGCACAAAATAAGAGTTTGCGCAATATTTTTTCGAAATTTCGTACAATTTCTTGGTGTTGGAGCTGTTTTTGCCTCCGATCACCACCATCAAATCGGAATTTTTTGCCAGTTTTTCGCATGCATCCTGCCTCTTCGATGTGGCGCTGCATATGGTGTTATTGACTGTAAATGTCTTTTTATTGTCTTCAAAAGCCCTTATTACGTCCTTCAGCATTTCTTCTTTTATGGTGGTCTGGGTGACGATAAAAAGATCATCCTCCTCCAATGATGCCGCCTCCTCGTATGAGCTTACCACTATTGCCGGTTTCCTGCACCATCCGAATATTCCCATCACCTCGGGGTGACTGGCATCACCTACTATGACCACCTGCCTGTCCGCCTCGTGAACCAGCTTATGTATCTTGGCAACAAACGGGCATGTGGCATCCACCAGCTCTATGCCCTTTTCCTCCGCCTCTCTGTAAAATGCCTCTCCCTCTCCATGAGATCTTATCACCACCTGATGACCGGCTTCGGCTTCATCCAGGCTTTTTATGATTTTGATTCCCTGCTTTTCCAGATCGGCCGTGACTCTTTCATTATGAATGAGGGGTCCCATTGAAAAAATGCGCTTTCCATTCTCAGCTGCTGTTCTGGCTGCTTCCTCTGTTTTTTCTATCGCCTGCTTGACTCCGAAGCAGAACCCTGCATTTTCAGCCCTTCTTATTTCTTTCATCTATCCTCTCAAGCTCCTCAAGATATTTTTTAAACGCAGCCTCGCTTCCATTTGACGTAGGCTCGTAGTATTTCACGCCTTCTCTGTAAAGATCGTCAGGCAGATACTGCTGTGTAACGTATCCTCCGTATGAGTGTGGATATTTGTAATCCAGACCTCTGCCAAGCTTAACAGCCCCTCCGTAATGCGCATCCATAAGATGTGCCGGCACATCATCTATCTTTCTTCTTCTCAGATCTGCCGCAGCCTTTTCCAGCGCCTGATTGGCAGCATTTGATTTAGGGCACGATGCCAACAGCACCGTGGCATGTGCGAGGTTTATCCTGGCTTCCGGAAGCCCTATCATCTGTGCTGCCTGAACGCAGGAGGTCACTATGGTTATGGCGTTGGGATAAGCCATGCCTATGTCCTCGCTGGCCATCACCATCAGTCGCCTGCCTATCATGTTTATATCTGCTCCTCCCTCAAGAAGCCTTGCCAGATAATGCACTGCTGCATGAGGATCGCTGCCTCTCACCGACTTCTGAAGCGCCGAAAGGAGATTATACTTGTCCTCCTCCTTATCGTAAAACGTGGTCTGCTGCTGCATGGCCTCGGCAACAATATCCTTGTCTATGCTTCTGCCCTCTTCAAGATTGTCTACTATGAAGCCCAAGGTATCGAGGGCGACCCTGCAGTCTCCGCTGCTCATATCAGCCAGCAGTCTTAAGGCCTTTTCATCGTAATTTACAGACAGTCCTCCAAAGCCCTTTTCGTCATCTGAAAGGGTTCTTTTCAATATTACGACCACCTCATCGGAGGTGAGCCTTTTGAATTCATATATGTTTCGCACCCTGCTTATGATAGCATTGTTGACGGAAAAATAAGGGTTTTCGGTGGTGCTTCCTATAAACTTTATCACGCCCTCCTCAAGAGCCTTGAGAAGGGAATCCTGCTGAAGCTTGTTCCACCTGTGGACCTCGTCCACATAAAGGCATGTGGTTTCCTTCTGAAGCCCGTAAAATCTCACCGAAGCGTTTTCCAGGATAACCTTCAGCTCCTTGGTGCCCGTCGTGGATGCGTTTATTTCCACAAAGCTGCTGTCCAGCTCCGCAGCAATTATCCTCGCCAGCGTTGTCTTGCCTGTTCCCGGAGGTCCGAAGAATATGGCGGAATCAAAGGTTTTGTTGATGATGGAGTTGTAAAACAGCGAGCCCTCAAACATGAAGTGTGTCTGTCCCACAAAATCCTTCAGCTTTGACGGTCTCATTTTAGTTGATAATGGTATCATGTTTATTTCCTTCCCGACGTTTCACGGATCAAACCCATGCTGCTGCATGTCATCTGTAAACAGTCGTGATAAATGATTTCACGGATTCCGGCAGCTGCGCTCTGGCCTTTTCCGCCTTTTCCTTCGTATCGTATATCTCGCCTACGATCTTATACATATCGTTCTGCTCTATTACCTGCAGCCCGTCGACACCTATGGTAGGCATCACTGCCTCCGCCGCACCTTTTCCTGAGTAGCAGCCGAACTGAACAGCATAGCCCTTTACGTCTCCCTTGCTTTCCACGTCCACCTGATCCTCAACCGTATCTACGTCTTTTTCGTTGTCATCCGCCTCGGTTTGAGTCACGTTTTTATCGCCGTCATTATCCGAGAGTTCCTGTTGGCGTTCAGCCATCAGCTGAGGCACGTAATTCACCACCGGATCCACAACGTATTTTGCCGCCGCATAGCCGCAGCCCACCGAAAGACACAGCAGTATTATCACAGGTTTAAAATTCAGCTTTTCTCTTCTCCCAAATGTATTTCTGCGGTTTCGCCGTCTTCTTCTGCCGCCCATGTTCATCCTCTCTTTCCCCGGCTCTGAAGCCTGTATGATTTTACCTTAAGTACAGTAAAAGCATATTAGAAAAGAGGAGCTATTATTACAAGAACATGTCTCTCTTTTTGACGACAACTATATCCTACATTAAAAAAACAGGTATTGCAATCTCCTGTTTTATCATTAAGCTTCTGCATATATCATGAATTTAGTCACATAGTCCTGCGGATCTGAGATGGCAAATTCATTGAGCCCCATTTCATATGCATATCCGCTGAGTCTTATACCCTTTTCATCGGCATATCCCAGCATTTTCTTATACATCAGCGGAGCCTCGTCCCACGAGCCCTTATGATATCCGCACAGGTATTTCCCTGCAGGCATGGTGATTATGCTGTCTCCTCTGCTGCCTGCCGCTGCATATGTAAAAAATCCATCATATCCACTGAAATCTCCTGTCTCAACCTTATCCAGTGATATGATGCTTCCTATGCCCCTGCGAATCTGTTCCACGCTCCATTTATCCTTCAGATACAAAAACATCTGAGTCATGCTGTCCTCATCAAATTCATATGACAGTACTGAAAGCTTCGCTTCGCCGGTTTCTTCCACCCTTATTTCGCAGTCCGACAGGCCTTCGCATGCACTCAGCTGCTCTTTTTTCATGGAAAGTATTTTCTTCGTGTTTTTAAGCCTTTCTATCTCAAGCTCGATTTCTCTTTCCTTTTCGCAGGCGAGCTTCATGAATCTCTCAGGCGACGAGTTTTTACAGTAGTCCGCCAGTTCCTCGATGCTCATTCCCAGTTCCTTGAGCATGCGTATATATTCGAATCCCAGGCTCTGGGATATATGATAGTACCGATATCCGTTCTCACCCTTTTCCATTGGCGAGAAAAGGCCTATATCATCATAATAATGGAGCGTTCGCCTGTTCACATTATGGAGCTTTGCAAATTGAGATGTCGTAAGCATCATGCTTTTCTTATTCATAAAAAAACTCCTTTTTTTATATTTTATGTGTTGACTTTACACTTACTGTAAAGTTTATTATACCGGATGTAAACAACGCATACAAGGAGGAAACAAAAATGCAGATACTAATGAGAAAATACCGAAACGAAGATTTTAAACCGTTGACTGAGATAATACGACGCACATGGCATTACGACGAATTCACCGATCATGAAACGGCCTTGAAGCTGGCTCGTGTATTTCTCAGCAGCTGTCTGACCAACTACACCTTTTCCCGTGTGGCCGTTATCGACGGAAATGTTGCGGGAGTCATTCTGGCAAAGGACATCAGGATACATAAATGCTCCTTCAGTGACCGTTTCAGGCAAATCATGTCCGTAGCCAGACTTTTTCTGTCGAAGGAAAGCAGACGAGTCTCCGGGATATTCAAAAGCGTCAGCGGCATCGACAAAGAGCTTCTGAGCAACTGCGGCAAAAACTACAATGCCGAGCTGGCTCTCTTCGCCGTTGACGGTGCATATCAGGGAAAAGGCGCAGGCAAGCTCCTGTTTGATTCCGCCATGGATTATATGAGGAAGCAGCAGCTCAGCGAATTCTACCTGTTTACAGATACCAGCTGCAACTATGGATTTTACGAGCATTGCGGAATGACCCGCCGCTGCGAGGAAAAACACACCTTCGATATAAACGGCACCAGGGCGGATATGAATTTCTTTCTGTACGATCTGGGACTGAAGGATGATCCCGCCACCTGCTGACTGCATAAGGTGGCGGATTCCATAAAATATAAGCCTTGACCTTGGGCGCCTAACTGTTCCTGTAAATCTCCCTCTTAAATGCTCCTATCTTATTCACCATATCTCTGATATGGTAATTGTGACACATGATATACCTGGCGGCATCGTCGAGATATCGCTGATTGCCGTCACATATATTTATCTTCAGCTGTTCTATAAATCTCACCAGATTGCTTCTCACTCCTGCATCTGCGGTCTGCACCGGTATATACGCTATTTTGACGTTCCTCGTTTCCTTGTTGTAGAACACCGTATCCTCTGTCACCGTGATCCTGGCAGGAGTTATGAAGTATTCGACGGATCTTCCGACTATGAGAAGCACACATTCCAATATGTAAAGCGCATCATCGGTTTTTTCTATGCTGTAGCTGCTTATGGGGGCGAAGCCGCTGCAGTCGTAGCATACGGTTTCTCCGCCGTCCTCACCCATGAAGCCCATGGGCATGAAAAGACTGCAGTCTCCCGATGTAAGCATTATTCTCTCGTAATCTCTGAAGGTATCCTCTTCCATCCTCATACTGAATTCTCTGTTCCCCCACATAACGAACCTCCTTTTTCTCTTTACTATCCCCTGTTAGCTTCCTCCGCATTTTGTGCACGGAGTGTATCCCTTTTCAATGGCTTCACTTCTGTCTATCGCCGAAACATGACGAACTATCGAGCTGCAGCTTCCCCTGTGATATGCGCTGCCTGCCTCGCTGAAACAGAAAACCACGCTTCCTCTGGCAATGCTGTCCGAATCGCAGAGACCGCAGCTTTTGTATTTGCGCATAAGAGCTGAAGTCAACACTCTCGGCGAAACGGAAGCCTTGACATATGTACAGCTTTCACCATGGTACCTTTCTCCTGAATGAGGAAAGATCCATACGGTATTCTGCTGCTCATACTGCTGGAGCCGTTCCGCTCCCAAGGGTGATGCTGAATACGACCTCCCTGTGAAGCCTCTGTACTTTATACCGAAATCAAGGTCAAACTGTCCGGAAAAACCCAACGGCAGCTCCAGCTTCATCCCTGCCGTCATGCGATAAGACGTGAGGTCATCTGTAAATCCGTCGCTGTACATTATCCTGATATCCTTTATCCTCATCTCATCAAGCTCAGGGTTGTCGTCGTTTATCCTCCTGCTTACCGACACACCTGCAGATGACGCCACTGAACGGTCGATGGATCCGGCTGCGATCCTCGCACTCTCATCCACGGCCCCGTGTATGCAGTTTTCCCATGCTCCCGCCACCTTCATAAAATACCCCAGCGAAAGCACTGCCAGCACCACCAGAGGCAGAAATATCGCTGCTTCCAGAGTATATGAGCCTCTGGAGCTTCTTGCATCAATATATCTTGTCATATGTGTACACCCTGCCGTTTACCTTTGCCCTTACATTTAGACCATGAGCGTATTCTCCTATGAGAAAATCTCCGTCATACTCTGCTCTCATATTTATCTGTATCAGATCAAGTATCCTGGCAAGCTTGATGTTTTCATCCTTGAAAAACAGCAGGATCTGCAAATACTGACTGTAATCGTATCCCTTCTCGACTGGCGGCTCGATGGTTCCCCCGAATACGCCCTCTATCGCATTATCCAGCTCTATCGCCCAGGTACTGTCATCCTTTACCATGGGTACTTTTTTCCCCTGCCAAAGCAGCTCCACATCATTATCTGCTTCGGCATACGCCCATGTCGATGCCAATGCAGCCTGCGTTGCCGCAGCCGCCGCACCCGGTGTCATCGCCTGAGCGGCTGCCGCCAGCGCAGCTCTCTTCTCAGGATCGGAATACAGATGCGCCATGTTTATGGGAAACCTCATGGCCTTGAGAGCCATTTCCACTCTTTTCTCGTTTTTCTTATCGTCATTCTCTCCTCCCAGGATATATTCTATTTCACTCCTGAAAAAATGACCTGTATCCACTGCATTCACACGGCTGTTAAAGCGACTGACCACATATCTGTTTATCAGGAAGCTGTCCGTTCCCTCTTCAAAAGCCTTGTCCACCGAAGACACCTTTCCTGCAAGACTCTCCGCCATCTGAGTAAGCCCGCTATCCGGCAAAGCTGCCGATGGCAGAGATGCTATGGTGGGACCGTGTCTCAAGGCTCGCGCTTCCATCGGATTGAGTGAAGCGCCTTCACCCGTCTCGTCTTTTCCCCCTTCGTCTTCACTTGTTCCGCCACTTCCTGTCAACAGCTCACCTGCCCCTGTGATTTTCATATGCTCCGTTATCTGATCTCTTATGGGCGCAGGATCGTATATGGAAAATCTGGCTGCCGATGCCTTCATGGAGCTTATTTCGATATCTTCCATGTCGTCAAGGGAATATGAAACGTATCTTTTCAGCTTGTCCGTAAGCTCATCGTCGCTCCCTTTTATCAAAAAAAGCCCGTACTCCTGCTGTACACGTCTGTCGAATTCGGAAAGCAGAGAATCTCCTGCCAGATTCATCACAGCATCGGTACAGCTTTTCAGGGCTTCATTTCTGACTCCGTAAATCAGAGCCATGGCTATCGATATAAGCGCAGCCAGTATCACCGTCAGAAATACTGCGCTGCTGCCTTTTTTACTGCGCATATAACATCGTCTGTTGCGATATGTCATATATTCTTCAGAGCCTGCCGCTGAAATATCATCGGTAGATTCCGCTCTGTCATCGCTGGTTTGTCCCCTGATTATTTTCTCTCTGTACATCTATCATATCCCCTGCCGACATCCTGTGCCTTATGTAATCTGTTCCGTCCACGATAAAGCACTTCCCTTCGACCTTAAAAACCCCTTTTTTATCGAGCACACCCTTGCCTGCCATCACCAGATGCTTTCTGCCGTAGACTGCGCCGCCCAGAGCATCGACATCGATATATGTCCCATCTTTGCCGTTTTCCGATATCTCCTCATCATATATCGTCTGTCCTGCTATCTTCCCTGCCTCCGCCCTGAGCATCATATGCATCCTGCATCGTTCAGTCATCTGGCTGTAAAAAAACATTATTATGAGAACAGATGTGATGACCACCATTATTATCACAGGCAGAACGATTGCAGCCTCCATGATGTAGCTTCCCCTTTTACTGTTTCTGCACAGCCTCATGCTGCGTAATCCTGCCCTGTTCATCAGAAATTATTGAGACCTTCAAAGGTCTTGTTTACGAAATCCGTTATCTCTGTCTTGAATATCAGTCCCAGAGCCACTGCCAGAGCAACGAGGATCGCCACCTGAACCAGCTCCATGCCTTTCTTGCTTCTCAGCTTTAAAGCTTTCCCTTTCATCTCCTACCCCTTTCTTATTCATCTCCTTATCCCTTAAATACAACTTGCTGCCCCTCAGCTTCATGCTTTCAAAACACCCCTACTGCTCGTCAAGCACTATTCTCCTTCTGATGTTTTCTGCAAAGAGCGCAACCCTTTCTCCGACACCCTGCGATGTGAGGATCGCTCTGGCATCGTTGGCTGTTTCCAGCATGGCGAACTTGCCCGGCAGAGCAAAGCTCTTGTTCATATTTATGCTGCTTATCAGCTGCTCAGCCACTATGTCTCCTCCGCTGTAGCCTGAAACGATGACACCGAATACGCTTTTGTCGTAAAACCTGTGAGTCCTGAACAGAGCCGTCAGCCTGTTGACGAAGGCCGTGAGGTTAGCGCCTATGGCGTCATTGTAGTTGGGGCAAAGCATTACCAGAGCATCACACGACAGAATAGCGGGATATACCTTTTCCACTATTGGTCCTCCGTAAAAGCAGCTTCCCTCTTCGCCGAAGTGTAGGCATGTCTCATATGAACAGCCTCTGCAGTCCATAAGCTGACCGTTTCTAAGGGAGATCTCATTGAAGCTGCACTCCGGAAGATCCTTCTTTATCATTTCCCACAGAGCAATACTGTTGGAGGTTTTCTTGTCGCTGGCATGGAGAACCAAAAGCTCCGGATTTTTCTTCTTCGGCGCTCTGTAGTTCATTATATTTTTAACTAACGTTCTTCCTGCCGCCATGTACGCTCCGAAATTATCTGTATTCAGATTCTGAGCTTGTATATTGTAGTTTTTAAGAGTTCTCGTTCCCTCCACCAGCGCTCTTCCCGGAAATGTGCATCCTGCTCTGTTGGCGGTAAATACCAGACTTCTTCCCGTTGACTTGGTGAAGATCTCACTGTTGCCATCCAGTATTACTCCTCCTGTGGAGCCCTCCAGAGCATCCTTATTCAGTCTGAGGTATTTCATCATGGCGTACCAGTTGAGATTTATACCTGACTCGCCAAGAGAAACGGTAAAAAGTATTCGCCTGTTTCTCAGATCTGTTTTTTCCATTTCCTCTGCAGTCGTTATTTTTTCCGCAGCATATCCCTGCAGGCTGTATTCCGTTATCTTTCTAAGCCTTTCCTTCTTGCTGTCTTCCGGACAATACGGTTCTATCAGAACTATATCCTTCATACAAGCTCCTCCTTCAGATTATCATACGCACTTTTTATGCGCTCAAAGAGTTTTTCATGGAGAGGCAGCTCCTCTATCTCTATGCACTCTCCGGCAAGGCCGCCTGCCCTTCTGTTACGACACCCAAGAAAGCCTCCTTCCTTTTCATTTCCTATAAATACCGAAGAATAATTCCATCCTCCTCCTATGGTTTCCGTTATGGCTATTGCCCCGGATGAAATGGCGGGAGCTATATACGGCTTAAAGCCGTCATTCCTCATCTCCATATTGGCATTCACCGCAAGTCCTGTAAGCTCCCTAGACAGCGTATCATCGTAATCCGTTATGCTGTTGGCTATTACCAAATCGCTTCCATGCGGGCCAAAGGCTCTTCCTTCTGTAAGATATGAGCTGAACCTGTCATCCTTTGAAGCGTAATATGCAGCCCGCCCGTTCATTACTCCAAGGCCGTAGCCCTGTACCTGCTCCGGACGAAGCCCCGCCTTCATGGCCGCCATACAAAGCTGATCCACCGGATCTGACACCACTGCGAAAAGTCCTTTATAAGCTCGCTCTGAAGCCATTTTTCCGAAGTGTGAGACAAGGCCTCTGTTTGCCTCCAGCTGTGCCATCCTCACATCGCCCTTTTCACCTATGGCAGGAACTCCCTTTGAGGCACAGAACACCATGACATCGCAGTCAAACAGCCTGCTTTCATCTATGCCCCTTACTTCAGGCATTTTCCTTCCGTCGGGGAACCTTATCTGATTCATTTCCCTTTCGAATCTTCTTATATTCTTCTCATCGATATCATATATCCCTATGGTATCGATGACCTCTCTGCCTGCCAGCATCAGCCCCAGAAGCACAGTGCTTCCCACATCACCTAGAGCCAGTACATTCACCGTTGCAGCGCCTCCACTGCACAGCGTCTCCTCCACAGGTATGCTGAATATGTTGTTTCCGCTTCTTTCATCAGGATTTCTCCCTGCCAGCTCACTTATATATCTGTATCTCATTTCAATGCACTCTCCAATCTCTCAAGCCTCTCAAGGTAATCCGCTATGTTCACCGACGGCGAAAGGTTGTAGTCTGCCGCCACCCTGTTGGATCCGTTAGGCATCCTTGGGGATATGATCGCATCCGACAGCCTTTTCAGCGTCAGCTTCCTCTCGAATACGTTGAGGTATTCGCTTTCCAGCGTTCTGAATATCTTAAGTGCATTTTCAAGGCACACCTTGGAAAGGTCGTATATCGACTCCCTTGACGCATCGTGAAGGAATTTCGGCGCAGCAAACGGAAGAAGAAGATTGATTGAAGGAATCAAGTTGTATTCCATTTCCTGGTTGCTTCGAACACCATCACCACCTATGAACGGACACAGTGTGGATTCCACGAACCATGCCTTGAGGTTAGGGATGAAGTAGGCGCTCTCCACCTCTCTTCCCTGTATATCCATCAGATCCTTTCCGCCTCCCGAAAGCAGTCCCATTACCAGCTTTCTTATCTCTATATCGTTTTCCTTGAAAATAGGATCCAATGCCTTGATCCTGTATCCCTTATGAAGCAGATCATCCACCAGTATAACAGGCCTGTTAAAGGATTTTATCGTTTTGATCTGATTATCTATGGTGGAATACATAGGATATTCTTCTATGGTAAAATCGTTGAGCGTAGGGTGGAACATCTTCTCCGTATGCAGCGTCTTGGTCACCGTGTTGGGAACTGCAATTCCCCTCATTATTTTACCGAAAGGCACACACATGCATTCTCCAAGCCGTCTATCCTTCAATGGGTGTCCCGGAACGCCGTTTATCCTTGTCACCATATCCACGATCTTCTGATTCATTATGCCGGCATTGAATGAAAGCACCAGATTGCCGGGGTTCAGCCCCGTCAATGCTCTCTGCATGTCGGCATGTGTCTGCTCAAGGATATCCAGTATCCTTGGGTTCTTGTTGAAAGGGTCCTTCAGCACCGTGTCCATATTCTCTATGACAGCCACAGGCTCCTTCATGTTCACTTCGTATATGCTCTGACCGCCCCTGCCCATCTCTATTTCAGTAAAGCCCTGTCTGAGAAGAACATCTATGATGTCTCTGTTTTTCTTAACATCAAGAGGATGGTATATGGCATATGTGATATCGTTTTCCACAGCCTTGGAAAGGACCTCTGTCATTATTATCTGCGTCAGATTCCTCATATCGGCATTGGAGCTGCAGTATATGCCTCTTATTATTATCATCCTGCCTGTCGCCTTCTGTCTGAGGTATGCAGCTATCTCCGCATCCTTGAACTCATCGTACAGCTGCCCTGTCTCCAACTCGTTTACCGCTGCAACGGCACATATCCTGCCGCTTCCTTCTCTTATGACAGTGGTCTTCACATAGCTCTTGTCTATATACTCCTTTACCTTGACTACATCTATGCCCTTGGCCGTCAGATCATCTTCCAGATCAGATAATATCTTTTCACCTGCTCCGGTGGACTCTATGGCCAGATTCTTTGCTTCCAGTATGTTCTTGTACTGCGGCTCCCTGAGATACAGACTGTTGTCGTATATATAGTTCTGAGCCACAGGATCTATGAGGTTGGATATATCTCTTCCCCTGTCTATGTTTTCCCTTATTCTCGTAGAGCTTATATCTTCAAGATACATCGGGAGCTTCAGCTCCCTTATGCTGCCTGTCATATTGGCATAGACCTTCTTCAGCGCTGATGAATTATCTCCGTCGCTTCCTCTTGTCTCCCTTTTAAAAACTATGTGATTCATCGAATGTATCGAGCCGAATGAAGGCTCTGCCTTATATGATGATGCGTTGATGACCACATCGCTGCCGACCACGATGTAAAGGTCTCGTCCCGGAAACAGCAGCTTGAGGGAAATGAGATCCGTAGGGTTTGCTATGTTCACGGGAAAATCATCCGGGAACATGAATACATTCGTCTCGTCTGCCACGGACATGGTGGTTATCTTTCTTCTTATCTTCCTGGCCTGCGTCTTCTTTGACCATGAGAACTCATCAAGAGCCAGATAGACTTCGAAGCCTTCCTCGCGTATGGCCTGAACTATTCCTTTATGACTCAGAGAGAACGGGTCGAATGTGCCGGGGAAGAATGCCACCTTCTCGATCAGAGGCAGCGACATTTCCCCGCAGGTGAACTTATATTCCGATACGAACCTGTATATATGGTTCAATGCCGCAGCATTGGTAAAGAAGTTCATATCGCTGTCCTTTGCTTCCGGTATCAGAGTGAGCAGCTTTTTGTAAATATGCTTGAAGGCATCGAATTTTTCACCCTGAGAAAGCTCATCAGCCCCGAATATATACTGACCTATGACCATTATGGCTTCCTGGCTCACCACCTCGTGATAATTGGCAAGGCCCTTCAGCAGCAGCCCAAGCATGAGCGTCTTTCGCCCTTCATATGATTCTGTGCTTTCCTTATCCCTGTGGACATATGACGAATATTTCTTTATAACCTCGCCTACGGTATCTAGCGCAACTGAGCCTACCCTGTCGTTGTTGTTCTCTATCAGCTCGCCCAACGTGGCGATAAATTCATCCAGCTCGCCCGGGTAGAGGTAGAGAGTCAACTCGCCCAGATACTCGGGAATGTACTTCGAAAACTGATATTCTCCTATTTCCAATCCCTTGGTGAGCTCTATCACTATTTCATTTATCTGCTCGACAGGAAGACTTCTCGCTATATCTATGAGACTCGTGCCCGCCTTATGTCTTACGGTAACTCTCTCGCTGACCTTTATCAGGTTTGAAAAATGCGCCGCCAGATGGAACATATGACTTCCCGTTCCTGTTTCGGGAGCATGCTCAAGAAGAAAGTCCATGTTAACGATCTTGACTACCCATGGCGTACCCACCTTCAGGTTTTCTCTGAATACCTCCGAAACGGCATCATCGTCAAGAAGGTCAGCCTTGTCCTCAAAATCCATCACCTTGAGGAAATACTTCTCTGCGCCCTTTTCGTCCCCCATGTTCTTAAGCACCTTGTATGCCAGATATGAAACGCTTATGCTCAGAGTCTCCTCATCCATGTTGTCCAGTATTCTGTATATGTTTTTCCTGCATTCATCGCCGAGCCTGCCTCTCGATATGTATTCGGCAGCTCTCAGCGTACCGATCTTAATCTCCTGAGATTTTCTGGATGATACTGATGCTGCAAATTTCAGCACGCTCATCCTTTCCTTATCCGAGATCAGATCTTCCGGTATGGACATTAACGAATCAAGAAGAACGAATACTGCGCTGTCACGAATCCCGTCCTTTCTGAACATATCAAAGAATTTTCCGATGTACAGCGATATGTCTTTTTCCTCAGCCTCTTCGATGATTCCCTGAAGCACGCTTTTAAGGGTATATCCTATCCAGCTCCTATGCTGATCCGTAACCCTGTAATCCGGGAAGACGATCCTGTCCAGATAGAACTTCCACACGTCTACGCTTCTGCTTTCTTCTCTTCCCTTGGCGAAATCAGGAAGCTCCTTTCTATATACGTCATCGTAATTCGATATTATTATTCCCAACAGCCGTCCTGCCTGTCTCCTTATGTCGCCTTCACGGTGGGACAGCAGATCATAGAGGAAATGCATGGAAAGTATCTTCTCATGCTTAGTCATATACGTAAAGTATTCCGACAGTATGTTGAGATATGCCCTCTGGCTCTTCCACTGCTTCTCGCTTCTGGCTGCCTCCAGAAGGCTGCCGAATGCCGCTTCGTTGTTGAAGATGCTCATGAGCTTTATGTTATGCTCTATAGCCGTATATTTTATCCTTTCCACCACCTCATCTCCCACAAGAAGCGCCGTATCCTTGCTTCTGCCGGATATTTTTTCCGGAGGCTCCTTACTGATATCCGTTTCCACTCCCATATCGATGAGGTAATTTTCAAAGTCCTTCAGCTTATCGTATACTCTTTCGTATCTGCTGCGTTTTTCATCGTCCACGTTGTCCAGCTTGTTGAGGATCACATCGAAGGCCTCTGTAAGAGTATATAGACATACCTTCTCCACGCCGTTTTCTCTCACGCTCTTGACTCTGAAATCCGAATATATCAGCAGAAGCGATTCGATGGACAGATTTTCCAGTTCCAGATCCCATGTGGAGTGATTGCTGGCGATATGAGCGATCATAGGCATGTTCTCCCGCTTCAGCAGCTCATCCACATAATAGTAGTGGAGGTAAGGTATCCTCTTCGCCTCATTGGGTCTGCACCCGAACTTTCCAAGGTCGTGACCTGCTGCAGAAGCCGACACAAGAGCCACATCCACCGGAATATCCGTGTTTTTCAGCTGCTTTGCTATGTAGAGGGCCACATGATGGACCTTTCCTATGTGTCCGATGGTGTTATACGGTGTTATTTCCCTGCTCAGCCTCATGAATTCGAATATGTAGGCCTTCTGCCAGAAGCTTTTGAATGTCCTGTATTCCTCAGCTGTAACGCATTCTGACGTTTCCTCGTCCTCCAGGAATTCTATATGATCTGTGGGTGAAAAGGGCTTTACAGCTTTTTCATACTTAAGCAGCATCCTGTAGTTTTCCAGAAAGAACAGCTTTCCCTTCTTCCTTTCCCTGTTATCAGGCACAGAAAAATTCTCCGGATAGATATCAGCCACGATATCATCGCATATATATTTGAGCCATCCTTCATCAGGCTCGGCACCAAAACCATCCATTGCCGGTTTCAACGTTCCCAAAAGAGCCTCTGCTGAGAAGCTCTCCTCCTCAAGAAGCCGCTGCATGGCAGACTTCCAGCCCGAAGCTTCCATAAGCGCTGTCATTGCCCGCCTATCCATATCGATGTTCTTGAGAAAATTTTTACTGGTCAGCCTATATGCGGCTTTTTTAAGAAAATTCTTTATCAAAGCTTTTACCTCTTGTTTCCTGTAGTACATATTTTCTATATTATAACACGTCACAAAAATAAATTAAGAAATATGTTCAACTTTATTATTCCTGTACTACAGCTCCAACATGGCAGGTGCTATCGTTATCACGATAAGCACCATAAGAAACAGTACAAGAGGCAGTGTTAGCTTCGTTTCCGCCAGCTTTCCCTTCTCCTCACACTTCTTTTTTCTCTCTGTCCACAGCATGCGGCTTTCATTCTGGAGCTTATACGTCAGCTCAGTTCCCTTGCTGATATTATCATCTATTATGCTTGATATCCTCATTAGCTCTCGAACCTTGCTTCGCACTGCAAATTCCCTCAGACCATTTTCCATAGAGACATTGGCGGTTTTCATTGCCACGTAGATCCCTTTCAGATTTCTATAGAAATAATCCTTTTCACTTTCCCTGCCGGCAATGCTTTCCTCCACCGCCACCTGAAAGGCACTGCTCAGTACAAGACCTGCATTGAGCAGCAGCACCAACCTGTTGATAAATCCCGGAAGCCTCCGAAGCACCGATTCCCGATGCTCCCTCTCTCTCCTTCGTATGGCGGAGAACCTCTCTCTGTAAAGTATCACGCATATGAGCACCGTCATTGCCGCTATAATCATGGCATTACTGTCCTCTGCAGGCTCCACTGTCCACCTTATATTCTCTCCGCCTTCCAGCTTCCCTGGAAGCGCAATCCTCCTTTTGGTGATGTCATCGTTGATCTGCTCCGCTATCATTTCAAGATTGCGTTCCACTCTGATATCCTCAGGTTCTTCTCCGCCTTTCTCATCGGCCTCGCTCTTTTCTTGCGTTTTTTCTTTTTCATGTGCGTCAAGCATTATATTCATTTTCTTCTCATATATTCCATCCTTCCCCTTTATTTTCGCCACAATGGAAAGCTCACTGCTATTCTCCCCCTCCTGCGGTCTTACAAGATATATACCATCTCCCGAATGCTCCACATCTGCTTCGCCGCTGCCGGAAGAAATCATAAAATCTGCTGCCACCAGCACCAGACCGACAGCCGCCACTGCCATTATCTGCCTCAATGCATTTTTCGTCGCCTCCGCTTCCGTGAGCTCCCCTTTATTTCTCTTCATTTGGCCCTCCGGTAATTCAGATTTCTATTTGAGATATTTTCTCCATCAGGAAAATGCCGTATATCACCATCACCAATGATCCTGTCATTATCAGCCGCCCGGCGGCCGTTTCATACAGAGGGGAAATATATTCAGGCGAAAAAACATTAAGCGCCGCCAGCATGATGACAGGCATCGTCGATATCATTCTGCCTTCCGTTTTTTTCTGCGACGTCATGACATGTATTTCCCTCTCGATTTCCATCTTATCCGTCAGGATGTCGGCAGTCTTAATTATCATTTTTTCCATATCCCCACCCATCTTCCTGCATGTAACATATACCTGCACGAAATCTCTGATATCCTCGCTTCCGCTTCTTCGGGCAAAATCCTGCAGCAATGGTTTGTCGCTCTCCTTATTCTCAATAATGCTTGCCCTCATATGCTTAAGCTCCCTCATTATAGGCTCGTTCTCTCCGTACAATAACGATAGATTTTTATCAGCTTCAACAAGCGCCTCCTCCATCTGCCTTCCGGATGCAACGGATGCAGACAGAGAGTACAGCATATCCTTGAACTGCATATTGAGCGACTCCATTCTCTTTCGTGCCATATACTTCTGCCCATACGGCAACATATAATAAACCAATACCCCTGACAGAACCGCCAGCAATATGCTGTGATAAAAAAGATATACTACTGCAGCTATGGATAAATATCCTATTGAACAGAAAACAGCCTTCTCTTTTCCCGACATCTCATACACGGAGTAATCTCTTATCATACATGTTCCCCCTGCATCTCCGCCAGCTCCAGCTTTTCTGCATTTATCAGCTCTCTGCCTGTCCAACCTTCATCGTATCTGTACAGCGTGTTAAGCCGTATTTCTCCCTTTTCCATGCCGCAAAGCTCGGAAAGCTCAGTTATCTTCCTGCTGCCGTCCTTCATTCTGCTCATATGTATCATGATGTCTATTCCTTCCGTTATCTGGCTCCTTATGGCTTCTACCGGGAAATCGGCAGCCTGCATGTACATGGCTTCCAACCGTTTTATCATCCCCCTGATGCTGTTGGCATGTCCTGTACTCATGCTGCCGTCATGACCCGTGTTCATGGCCTGTATCATATCCATCACCTCCTTTCCTCTGACCTCTCCTATTACTATCCTGTCAGGTCTCATCCTGAGGCTGGCCTTCACCAGCTGTGCCATGTCCACCCTGCCTTTTCCCTGAACATTGGCGTTCCTGCACTCAAGCCTGACTATATTATCCACCTGTTCTATCTGAAGCTCAGCCGAATCTTCGATGACAACGACTCTTTCCCGGGCAGGTATGGCCTGAGCCAGCACATTGAGCAGCGTTGTTTTCCCTGAAGACGTTCCTCCGCAAACAAAGCAGTTGTACCCCGCCTTCACCAGCCTAGCAATAAGCTCCGCCATCTCACCGGTCATGGTTTTATTCTCCACAAGGTCCTCCATCGTCATTATCCTCTCCGGAAATTTTCTTATGGTGAGTATGGGACCATTCAGTGCGATGTTCTTATATACGGCATTTACTCTGGATCCATCTGAAAGCCTGGCGTCCACGATGGGGTTCAGCTCGTTTATTTCACGCCTGACCCGTGCCGATATTCTCCTGATCAGCTCCTCCAACTCCTCAGTGCTGTCAAAGCTCACAGGGAGTCTCTCTATCCTGCCTCTCCGCTCGGCAAATACATTATCCTTGCCGTTCACCATTATCTCCGATATGGATCTGTCGTCCACATAAGGCTGCAATATATCCATTTCCCTTCGAAGCGACAGAAAAATACGCTGTATGAGCGCTATATTGTCACGATGACTGCAGCAACCTGCCTTTTCCGATGAAAAGACGCATTCCTCTATCTTCTCAAGAGCCTTTTCGTCGGTGATGGTATGTCCGCAGTCGGCCAGTACAAGCCGTATTTCAGATATCAGTCTTTTGATATCTTCCTGCGAATATTTTCCCATATTTTCCATTTTCTTCCTTTCAATTGTATAATAAAACACCTGTAAAAATTTTACAAGTGTTTTAATTCGACAAATTTCGACAAACGCCCCTGCTTTAGAGTGCGCTTCCATGCTCATTCAGGCTACACGCCCGTATGGGCTTTTATTAACCAGGGAACGGTATGCTTTCAGGAGGAAGTCCCTTGGCCTCTGCCTCTTCCACCTTCTCATAGTATTCGCGACGTCTCTTGGCGATTTTTGCTATCTCTGCCCTGAACTCAGGCGTATCCATGCGGAAATGCTTGTAGAACTCTCTGGAGCTTTCATCCAGCAGGATATCGGTTTCCTTATTTTCAATTCCCCGGAACATGCTGTCAAGAGCCTCATCGAGAGACATTGCTTCAGGAGGCGCTTTGAAATCCTTGAGTCTTTCCTTTATCTCCTCCTCGCTCAGACCTTCCTTTCTCATCTGGTCTACTGCCGACGCCGTAAATATAGGCGTTGCAACATTTGACGGAGAAACCTGCGAGAAGTATATGCCTGTACCCTCATATTCGTATCTGAGACAGCGCGTGAAGGATATCACCGCCGCCTTTGTCGAAGCGTAAACTGCCTGGAAAGGAATAGGTATGAGGCCTCCCAGCGATGCTGTATTCACCACATGACCGCTCTTCTGGGCAGACATGTATTTGAGAGCTTCAAAGGTTGCGTATGCCACAGCAGAATAATTCAGCTGAGCGATGAGGTTGAAGTCCTCCGATTCGATGGTCTCGGACTTGCAGGTCATAGGCTTGCCTGCATTGTTGAAAAGAAAATCGAGTCGTCCGGCATGCTCTGCTGCATCCCTTACCATCTTCTTCACCTGCTCCTCTTCAGTAGGATTTACATACGCATAAAACACCTTGCCGGGATACAGCTCCTGCAGCTTGCCTGCCTCCTCTTCCAAAAGCTGCATATTCACATCATACATCCATACCTCGGAAGCGCCGTATTCAAGCAGACGCTTGGTTATACCGAGTCCAAAGCCTGATGCAGCACCCGTCACGATGGCTGATTTGTCCTTGAAATATTCTTTCATCTTTCTCTCCTTTTATATCATTTATATCTCCTCCGAGGGCTTTGCAAATTTCTTCATAAGGCTCCTCAGAATAATCTTGTTCAGCATGAGTATAAGCAGCACCCTTATCAGGTAATACTGGAAGAAATTCAGTATATCAAACCTGAACACCGTCATCATCCCCCACATGAACAGCTACGTAATGAGAAGTATGGGGATAAAGTATTTGAAGGCTGTCTTCTGTGGCAAACCGAATAATTTTCTCTTCAAGGATGCACCGATGCCTGCTTCACCGTCGCTGCCGTCATCGGTCCTGCAGTCTGCCACATCCCTAACCGTCGGCACAACTATCTGGGCAGTAACTATCACGCTGAGAATAAGCGCCGATATCCATATGCCAGAAGATGTCACCGGCAATATGATAACGCTGCCTTCCGACACGTATACGCTGCCGAAAATGACTCCCAGCAGCAGATTGCATCCGAAATCGTATATCATGGCATTATACTTTTTTCTCAATGCCGATGCAGGAGGTATCGGTATGCTCACATCCTCGTCTCCGTGCTGGCTGACCTCCACCTTGAAGCAGCCCGGCTGTACATACCTGTAAACAGCCACCTTCATTATGTACATCGAAAAAGCTATGGCATACGCCACTCTCCATACGAAAAAGCTGATGAAATCCAGATTCTCTTTTTCGTAGAACATGAGTATCACCATATTGCATAGCGGCACCACCACTGCGAAGATAACCCCCGTTATCAGCGAGAACAGCACAGGGTTTCTTGGAAGCCTGCACATAAAGGACGACACGGGGATCTCCGAAGGCAGCCTGCCCTGCATGTATTTTTTCTTCAGCTGAAACCACGCAATGAACACGTTAATAAAGGATGTCACCATGCCGTATACGCATGCATCCACGATAATATCGTAAATAGATATGGTTCCCCGTATGTGAAATATCAGCACCGATATAACAGCCGCAGCTGCTGTCGCCACGATGGCAGGCGCATTATTAATATATGGAAGAACATTCTGATCGTATTTTTTCATATATCATCACTCCGCGAAAGACTCTTTTACGAATCTTTACACAAATATTTTACATTTTCACACTAAAATTTGCAAGAAAGTATATGTAAACTTTGCATATCACTTTTCCTTACTTATATCTATACCTCTTCTGTTTTCCAGCCTGTTTCTGCGGTTTATCTCCTCTATTATACGCCTTATCTCCGTATCCGCCTGCTCGACCTCAAGCCTGAACTCATCTGCAGATACCTTGAAGGCACCGCTTCCGACTATTATCATCTGCTCCAGCCTGTCGGAGGTGGCGACTCGCACGAGAAAGTCCCTGGCCTTCCTGTGAGCCATCTTCTCTATGTACATATCGGCTGTCTCCGCCTCGGCGGTATATACCACGTCCACATTGTCATGCTTTTCATAATGACGCTCACCGCCCTTGACTCTGTAGGCGTCGAAAACCACGATGACACTACACCTCTTCCATCCCTGATAATTGGCAAGAATCTCTATGAGAGCCTCCCTGGCCGCATCTATATTTACCTTGGCCAGCTCCTTCAGATTGTCCCATGCAAAGATTATGTTGTATCCGTCCACCAGAAGATATTCCTCCTTTACCGTGGAAGGCATTATCTTCACCTTTTCCTTCTCCGAAAGGATCTCCCTCTTAGGTATAAAGGTTCGCTGCTTCGGCTTGCCGTATGTTCTCTCGAAGATGCGGTCAAGCTCCGCATCCTCCTCTCTCGTTCCTCTATATGATGCATACACTCCTGTTGATGCAAAGGCGCCGGATGGCGCTGCGGCAGACGTATTCATGTCGCCTTGGCTTTCTCCATGGCCGTACTCCGGCGAGGACGAAGCTCCCTTTTCCTCCGGCAGCCTGCTCACTACATGCATCATTTCATCGGCTTCATCCCACTTCACCGTATGTCCCGCACCGTGGCTGCAAAAAACTGAATCTGCCGTATTTTCAAGATCCCCGTCAGCATCATATCCCATGGCTTCCACCACCTTCTCCTGATCGTGGCACGGCTCGTAGCCTGCCGGCGAACAGGTGAGTATTCCGCGCCCTTTTGTATATGACACCACCTCAAGGGAGTAATCCTTCATCTCCGATACAGGCGCCTTACCTGTTATGACAACATTGTCATCCACGGTCTCAGGCTCATCGAAGCTTCCTCCCATCTTCTGTATGTCCGACATGGCACGCCCCACCGAATATGCGGGGATTTCAAGCCTGAATTCATACCACGGCTCAAGAAGCACGGACTCCGCCTTGCGAAGACCCTGACGAATGGCTCTGTATGTTGCCTGTCTGAAATCTCCCGGTTCCGTATGCTTGAGATGTGATCTGCCGGCCAGTATCGTTATCTTGATGTCTGTTACAGGTGAGCCTGTCAATGCACCTGCATGCTCCTTCTCCCCGCAGTGTGAAAATATCAGTCTTTGCCAGCTGAGGGCCAGATCGTCTCCACTGCACAGGCTGTCGCATGTTATACCGCTGCCCGCCTCTGCAGGCTCCAGCATGAGATGTACCTCTGCGTAATGGCGCAGCGGCTCAAAATGACCACGACCTATTACAGTATTCCTTATCGTCTCCTTGTACGTTATCCTTCCGGAGCCGAATTCCACATCCATGGCGAACCGTGCGGCAATCACGTTCTTTATTATCTCCGTCTGCACCTCTCCCATCAGCTGCATCTGTATCTCCTGAAGCTGCTCATTCCATATGACCCTCAGCTGAGGATCCTCTTCCTCCAGCTGCTTCAGCCTTGTTAATGCAGTATGGCTGTCCACATCCGGCGGCAGGATCACCTGATAATTTAGGACAGCCTCCATAGCGGGAGCTGCCGCATCGTCTTCGAAGCCAAGACCCTGACCTGCATACGTCCTCTTTAAACCTGATACTGCCACGACATCACCTGCCTCAGCCTTTTCCAACACATTGAATTTCGTTCCTGAATACAGTCTTATCTGCTCTGCCTTTTCTCCTGCAAAATCTCTTTCCTTCTTTTCAAGCTCTCCGCTGTCGTCTTTCCTGTATGTATCGAGAATAGCCTTCGTCCTGAGGCTTCCTCCCGTTATTTTCATATGGCTCAGTCTGTTTCCCTTTTCATCGCGGGTTATCTTGTACACCCGGGCGCCGAATTCTTCTCCGTGACAAGGCTCCTCGGCAAAGTCATCGAGGCCGTCGAGAAGCTCTTTCACACCCTGCAGCTTCAGCGCCGAGCCGTAAAAGCACGGGAACACGTTTCTCTCCCTGATGGCACGTCTTATGCTTTTATCCGATAATTCTCCGGCTTCCAGGAATTCCTCCAGCAGACCTTCATCGCACATTGCAACAGCTTCCTCCCATTCATGTCTTCCGCCATCCTTCTCCGCTCCTGTGAAGTCCACTGCCCCTGCATCCAGCTTTTTCTGAAGCTCTGCTGCCACCGACTCTCTATCCGAACCATCCAGATCCATCTTATTGACGAAGATAAACGCAGGTATGCCGTACTTTTTCAAAAGCCTCCATAATGTGGCTGTATGCCCCTGCACTCCGTCCTTTCCGCTGATGACCAGTACAGCGTAATCCAGCACCTGCAGCGTCCTTTCCATCTCAGAAGAGAAGTCGACATGCCCCGGTGTGTCCAACAGCATAAAATCGGTTTGTTTATATGAAAACATCGCCTGCTTTGAGAATATGGTTATTCCTCTGGCACGCTCCTGACTGTCCGTGTCCAGAAAGGCGTCTCCGTGGTCCACTCGTCCCGCCTTTCTTATGGCCCCTGCAGTATACAGCAGGGCCTCCGATAAAGTTGTTTTCCCGGCATCCACGTGAGCCAGGATTCCTATTGTTAATTTCTTCATTTTATCTTCGCTCCAAAAATTTGACAGCTTTTATTATATCATATATTTCCTCAACATCACATACGAAAGGTACGTATTACGTCGACGAACAAGCTTGTTTTCAATCCATTAAGGTTGGTATGACTTTATGTCATGCTCTGTGATTTTTCTTTATGCCGAAGGTCGTCATACCCATCGTTGGCTGTTTGGAACTGTTGTTCATTTTTAGCCAACATTTCTTTAAAATATCACCTTGTATTTGATGTCTGAAACCTCTTCGTAGTTATGTCCGTATAATGGTGTAAATTCAAAATTAACAAAAGTTTGAGCCATGC
>CAUDEQ010000026.1 GCA_958448635.1 uncultured Bacillota bacterium
CGTGGAATATCATCGGATATATGCTCTTCAGATGAGCTCGATTCCACAGATGTATTCCGTGGCATGGCGATACGTGGAATATCATCGGATATATGCTCTTCAGACGAGCTCGATTCCACAGATGTATTCCGTGGCATGGCGATATGTGGAATAAATGGAATTAATATGTATCATTTTCCACAAATGCAGCGTTTCCTTGGGCTGAGTCGTGGAAATCCCTGCTAAAATGAGGAAAAAATGCATGAAATTCCACAAATCGTTGCTTCAGGCAAGCCAAGTTGTGGAAAGTGACATATGAACAAAATGCCTGTATTGCCGATACCTGGTTGATATATGCCGAAATAGCGCAACTTCGTCAGGCAGGGGCCTGCGCTTAATTGATCGGAAATGGGAGCCGGCAGAGATGTACACCTATAATTGAAATAAAGCGGCTCTAAAAAATAAGTTGGAATGTCTCACAGACTGCAAGTAATTAGATGATCCGCCATCCCAGCATTTTTAACAGAGCCAACATTTTTAACAGAGCCAATAAAACAGCACTCCGATATGCATCTGATTCGGAGCGCCGTTTTATGATTATAATGGACTTTTACATTTTTTCATTGCTGTTTTCTCTCGATTCTGCAGATAAATCCGGGAATCATCCTGCTTATCTATTATGAAATGAAAAGCATTTCTGCTCACATTACCTTTTTTCTTACTCTTATACCTTATACGAGAAATATCTGTGCTTCCATTGCTTTTCTCATCCATAATGAGGCTCTATGAGTTTACTGCTTTTTCTCATCCGGAAGAAATATCTGTCGTTCTCATACTTTTCCTGCCCGCAAAAGGTGATGGATGCATACGTTTCATGCTTTTTCTCATCTGCGATGAAAAGCAGCTTGCCGACTGCTTATCTGTGAAGAAAGCCTGAGATTCTCTTATACAGAACGAATGTCACTGCTGCATTGATTCCTGCTTTTATAGCGTTGAAGCCTGCGATGAACGGCATCAAGCTCCATACGGCCTCCCTAGGCACTCCCATGAAAAACGGAGTTATGATGAGGTTAGCCGGTATCATGATCAGAACCCATGCGATTATACCTGCTGTCAGAGCTATTACAGCGCCTTTTCTCGTCTTCTTGTTTTTATATATAGTGCCTGCCACCAGTACCATCGTTCCTGTGGCTATAATATGCATCAGCATGCCGTAAAGGCCGCTGGCTGCGCTTACTGTAGCGCCCTGTATAACAGCCGTCACCACTGTGAGCACCAGTCCTGCAACAGGGCCGAAGGCAAAGGTTCCTATGATGATAGGGATATCAGCCGGGTCGTATTCCAGAAACGCCACTGCAGGGAATATCGGAAAATGTATAAAATACACAAGTACAATAGATACTGCCACCAGCATTCCCATCTTTGCAAGCTTCACCGTGCTGCTCTGTTTTCTCTGTTCACTTACGATAGTTCTTTCGGTCATTTCTTTTTCCTCCTTTAAATGATCCATGATTTTTTCAGAATCTGTCAGGAGCCTCAAGTCAGATCATACTGTCTTTGCATCGAACAATCAAAAAACCCCGGAATATCGTTCCGGGGCTTACAAATTACTCACACAAATAATTCAACTGAATTTACTTGAAGTACTCTGATTTCTTCCATCCGGACTGTAACCGTCGGTACAGGATTCGCACCTGTTCAACCTTCAGCATGTATGTCAGCATGCATCAGGCTCGCGGACTTATGCATATCATGCAATTACCGCCGGTGAGGACTTTCACCTCGCCCTGAAACAGATTTTCAATTACATTTTAAGTATACGAAAGTATATATGTCATGTCAAGAGAAAAGTATTCCCATCCACCGGCACAATATATTCTGCAAGAGAAGCCTGTTCCGATAACAAATTTTCAGGAAAGACTTATCTCTCCGCCATAACACATAACGCATGATAGCATTTTCCGTAGCTGCCACTACCTATCACGAGGTAATTCTGCCGTCATAACATACGATGCAGGGGAGTTATTCAACGAAGCTTTAACTTATGCGGCAATTTATTCGATTATTTATTCGATAATTTATGCGATGCATTTTCGTCAAACACGCCCCTGCTGATTTAAAATCATATCAGATAATATCTTCCATAGGCATCTGCTGCCTTCAGCGCCGCAAATGTCATTTCGGCGGTCACCTCAAACGGCATATTGTGAAGCGTATCATTCTCTGCGCAGGCAGCCTCCGCCACCTTCATTATCTGTTCATCTGTTATATTCTCAGCACCGAGCTCTTTCCATGTTACAGGAAGGCCCACCTCTACGCAGAAGCCTATAACTTCCTCCAGCTCCTCCAGAGGCGCATTTTCCAGTACCAGCTGAGCGATGGTTCCGAAGGCCACTTTCTCGCCATGGTACATTCCGTGACATTCCTCCAGCACCGTCATGCCGTTGTGTATAGCATGAGCGCCGGCAAGCCCTGCGCTTTCAAATCCGATTCCGGAAAGAAGCGTGTTCGCCTCTATGATCTTTTCCACCGCCTCGGTGCATGCGCCTGCTTCAAGGGCGATCTTTGCCTTTACTCCCTCGGTGATCAATGTGTCGTAGCACAGCTCTGCCAGAGCCATGGCAGCTTCTGTAGGCTTTCCTCCGGCACATGATACTGCTCCGCTCTGCTTGCATGCTCTGGCTTCAAAGTACGTTGCAAGAGCATCTCCCATACCTGCAACGCTCAGCCTTACAGGCGATTTTGAAATTATATCCGTATCCATCATTACCAGGTTTGGATTTGCAGGCAGGAACAGGTATTCCTCAAAAACTCCCTCGTCCGTATATATAACCGACAATGCGCTGCATGGTGCGTCAGTCGACGCTATGGTCGGACATATAACCACCGGCGTATTGTTGTAGTAAGCGACAGCCTTGGCTGTGTCGAAGATCTTTCCCCCTCCTACACCTATCACAAGGTCGCATCCCTTTCCCTTAACGATATCCGAAAGGCGGTTTATCTCATTCTTGCTGCACTCTCCGTTGAAGTAATCGAACTCCACCTCGCAGTCAACATCCTTAAAGCTCTCCTCTATCTGTGCGCCTATTCGCTTATAACCCCCTGCACTTATGAGTATCAGCGCTTTCTTTCCATATGCCGCCGCATATGTTCCTAGCTTTCCCATTTCTCCTGAGCCCTGTACGTATTTTGAAGGGCTTATCATTATCTTGGCCATTGTTTTCTCCTTTCCACATGTTGGCATATCCCTTATTTCGCATTTTCAGCGAGAAATCTTACGATAAACGTATTTTTCCGTTCATCGTTAATATTATAACATATATTCAATTCCAGTCCAGAGAAAATGAAAAGCCTCCCTTTTCAGTCTATTTACTTTTCGCAAAGGCCGCCCGGTGTCTCTTCGAAAGCTGTGCTGCACAGACGCCTTCGGCGAGATTTCCCACACAACAAAAAACCGTGAAGGGGCAGGCAGCTTCATGCCGCTCCTTCACAGCTGTTCTGTAGGCATGGTGAATGTCGAACACCTGTATTACCTTTTCATCGTTCCAGACATTTGGTTTGCGATGCTTCGTTTGCTATATTTGATTTGCGATGCTTTTACTTGTGAACATCCAACACCGTCAATTTTTTCCTATCCCTCCATAGGCTTCAGATCAGGGCTGATGATCAGCTCGCAGCCGGTGGCTGCCTGAACCTCTTCTATGGTATAGTCCGGATGAAGCTCTGTAAGAACCACGCCCTGGTCGCCGATTTCCATAACGCCCATTTCCGTGATTATCATATCGACGCAATTGATGGCTGTATAAGGCAGCTTGCACTCGTCTAGGATTTTATGCTTTCCCTTCTGAGTATGAAGCATCGCAACGATAACTTTCTTTGCTCCCACCACAAGGTCCATGGCTCCGCCCATTCCCGGAACCATTTTGCCCGGGATTATCCAGTTGGAAAGGTTCCCGTGCTTATCTACCTCCAGGGCGCCGAGGATCGTGGCGTCTACGTGTCCACCTCTGATTATTCCGAATGAAGTGGCACTGTCAAAGAACTGACCGCCGGGGTTTATGGTTACATACTGAGCTCCTGCGTTTACCACGTCCACATCAGGTGCGTCAGGGGATGGACCCATACCCATTATACCGTTTTCAGACTGGAGAATGATATTTACTCCTTCGGGAAGATTGTCTGCGACCATAGTCGGCAAACCTATACCTAAATTCACTACATCGCCGTCATTTAATTCCATAGCGACTCTCTTCGCGATTCTCGTCTTTAAATCTGCCATGGCTTTTCTCCTTCCACGATCTTATCAACGAAAATACCGGATGTTCTCACGTTGTTCGGATCAAGCTCACCGACCTCAACAACCTTGCAGGCCCCTACGATAACCTGCTCTGCAGCTGTTGCCATCATAGGGTTAAAGGTCTGTGTCGTTCCGTTGTATACGGTGTTTCCGAACTTGTCTGTCACCGATCCTCTTATCAGTGCGAAATCAGCTTTGAGAGGCTCCTCCAGCAGATAGTCACGTCCGCCTACGTTGATGACCTGCTTTCCTTCAGCCACGATGGTTCCCACTCCTGTCGGTGTCAGGAATCCTCCCAGACCGGCTCCGCCGGCTCTTATTCTCTCAGCCAGAGTGCCCTGAGGGATCAAAATGCATTCAAGCTTATCTTCTTCCACGTCTGTATTCATCCTCTGAGCAACTTCAGGGTTGAGGCCTACATGGGATGCTATCAAGGTCTTGATCTGACCGTTTGTCAACAGCTTTCCCACACCTCTTCCCGGAACGCCTGCATCATTGCATATGATAGTAAGATTCTTCACATTCTTTTCTACCAGCGCATCAATTAGGATTTCCGGAGTACCACAGGCCATAAAGCCGCCTACCATGATAACGGCTCCGTCTTTGATATCTGCGATCGCTTCCTGAGCGGTCATGATTTTGTCAGCCATTTCTTTTCCTCCATTCTTACTTATACCATCTTCCTTCTTACGACCTCCGTCAGTACGAAGGAAGCAACATGCTCTGCATATGTGTGCGCTCCGAAGCCTGCATCGTATCCCAGCTCCTGAGCCAGCTCGTGTGATATTCTAGGACCTCCGCATACGAGAATCACCTTGTCTCTGAGACCTTCAGCCTCCAGAAGCTCCACCATGTTGGTGAGGTTGGCAATATGCACATCCTTCTGGGTTACCGTCTGTGAAACCAGAATGGCATCTGCATTCACTTCCTTGGCCTTCTGGATCAGCACCTCGTTAGGAACCTGGCTTCCCATGTTGATGGCATCTATGCCTTCATATCTTTCAAGCCCGAAGTGGCCGTGGAAGCCCTTCATGTTCATGATGGCATCTATACCAACTGTATGGGCGTCAGTTCCTGTCGAAGCTCCGACGATGACAACATCTCTCTTTATATTGTCCTTGATGTACTGTCCGCACTCGAGTCTGTCCATGACATCAACTTCCACCTTGGTTACCTTGATGTTGGTATAGTCAACGGTATGCTGGCATTTTCCGTATAACACGAAGAAGGTGTATCCCTCCGTCATGTTCTTGGAGTAAACTACATTTGGCTCGTCAAGCCCCATCTTCTTCGCCAGTATCTTTGCAGCCTCGCTTCCCTCTTCACCGTACGGTACAGGTAGCGTGAATGCCAGTTCAACTACACCATCGTTAAGAGTATCGCCGTAAGGCTTTACCTTGGTCAGATCCACCTGAGCGATTGCTGTATTGCATTCAGTCATTATTTTGCACCTCCCAACATAAGCGGAATAAACGGATTGAAGTATTCATCGTCTTTGACGCATACGCCTTCGAGACCCTTTCCGCCGTCTCTAGGTCTCTTGACACCGCCGAACTTACCCTGCTCGATGGTTGAGAAAAGTCCTTCTTTTTCTATTTCGTGGAGCAGCTTGTCGGCTTCTGCCAGAACAAGCTGTGCTCTCTTCTGGATTATTCCGTCTTCCTTGAATTCCACCTCGGAACCTATATCTCTGGCATTGTTGAAGATATACTGAGCATTTTCGATGGAAAGATATCTGTCGTGCATGTGCGGCGTATGAATGGCCTCAGTCAGCATTCCCAGAAGCTGGAGCGACTGGCCTGACCACACTGCGATGAGATTGAACAGAGCGTCCTGAATATGTCCCTTGAAGATATTTCCCGTCATGAACTTGGTAGGAGGCATGTATTTCAGATTGGCGTTAGGGAATATCTCCTTTGCCATTACAGCCTGTGCCAGCTCGTAGAGGAAGCCGTTTTCGATGTCAGGATCCATCTCAAAGGCATGACCCAGACCCATCTGCTCTTCCTTTACATTGGCAAGCACTGCAAACTGTTCGTTGATGAACTGTGAAGCAAGGACCGTATGAGCCGCTTCATATGCATCATCCGTAGTCAGATAATTATCTTCTCCTGAGTTGAATATTATATCGCAGTAGCCGATGATAACTCTGGAGAAGTACTGATCCACCAGCGTTCTCTGCATATTGATATCTCTGAACAGGATACCGTAAAGCGCATCGTTGAGCATTACGTCGAGTCTCTCAAGGGCTCCCATGGCAGCAATCTCAGGCATGCACATTCCCGATGAATAGTTGCAGAGTCTGATATATCTGCCAACCTCTTCGCCCACCTTATCGAGAGCCTTTCTCATTATCCTGAAGTTTTCCTGTGTTGCATAAGTTCCTCCAAAGCCCTCGGTTGTAGGTCCGTAAGGAACGTAGTCCAGCAGCGACTGTGCTGTTGTTCTTATAACGGCGATGATATCTGCGCCCTGTCTTGCCGCAGCTTCAGCCTGCACCACGTCCTCGTAGATGTTTCCTGTAGCTACGATTACATACAGATAAGGCTTTCTTCCTTCGCCTATGGTTTCAAGATATTTGTTTCTAGTTTCCGTCTGAGCCCTGATGGTCTTCAGAGCCTCCAGAACCTTTGGCATTATCTTTTCTTCCGCCTCTTTTGCCGATGCCAGCGGAAGCTTTGTTATGTCCAGGTTTCCCGCAGCCATCTCCTCTGCGATTTCCTGAGGCGATTTCCCTGTCTGTATCATCGCATTGCCCATCCAGTATGCGACGCCTCTAGGCAGTCCGCCTGCATCCTTTATCTGATCCACGACAACGTTTGGCAGCGGCGTTTCAACTTCATCCACACCGTCTATGCCAAGAAGTCTCAAGACAGTTCTCTCAGTACTGACAGTTGTATGCCTGTCGATGAACTCCTGCATGCTCTGTGCTATTCTTCCTGCGCAGGAGCGGGCACTGTCAATTACTTTAGGATCTAAATTCAGTTTGCTTTTCATCCTTCTTCTCCTTTACTTGATATACTCTTTTGCTCTCTCTATGATATCCTTGTCTATTCCCAGCATCTTCGCTATGTTCAGCGCATCCCGCGGTATCTCGCTGCCGCTTTCCACAACTTTCAGACGATAATCCATGTACTTGGCGATTATCTTTATCCTTTCCTTTCTGTTGGCGTATCTTATCTCCTTATCCAGCCTGGTGAAGTCTGCTCCCGCAAGTCCCATAACCTGGAGATTTCTCACGTCCGTGTCCTCCGTCACCGCCTCAAAGTGCGTAGTGAGGAGGGTTATATACGGCTTCTGTTTAAGGTAGTCTACGATACTTCTGGTCAGCGCCAGACCCTCAGCGGGATTTGTACCGCTGGCAATTTCATCTATGAGAAGCAGTGATCGTTCCTTGCTGTTATCAAAAATCTCCTTAAGCTCCTCCATTTCGCTGCCGAAGCTTGACAGCCCTCTTTCGATGGACTGGCTGTCACCTATCAATATCTGCATATAGTTTGAAAGTCCGACTCTGGCCTCTGCACATGGGACAAAGAATCCGTACTGTGCCAGGATTGACACCATGCCGGCCAGCTTCAGCGATATGGTTTTTCCTCCCATGTTGGCGCCTGTTATACAAGTTACGCCGTCGCCGAGCTTCATGCTGACAGGGCAGTATTCAAGATCCTTTCCCCTTAGAGTCTCCTCCAGCTGAAGATGCCTGCCATCTCTGAATTCCAGCAGATGTTCCTCTGTTATCTCAGGCATCACGCAGTTATGTTTCTCCGCATAAAGTGCCTTGGAAAGCGTCACGTCCAGCCGTCCTATGCGACGGCAGTTTTCCAGAAGCACCTCTTCATACTTTGAAATCTCCTCCGACAGCCTTTCCCTTACGCCAAACTCTTCCTCTTCGATCTTTCTGATAAGCTCATCGCATTCCTTCATGAGCTTTTCAACCTCCTCATCAGGCGCAAGGGAAAAGGTGACCGACATATAATCCTCGTCGATCCTCGTCATTTCGGAAATCTCGTCAATCATTTTTATACTTTGCCGGTCGCTCTTTGACACCACAAGCTCAAACCTGGGGGTAAGAGCCAGACCGTACTTCTGTTTCATCAGCTCTTTGCCTGCCTTCTGCCGCTTCCTGACTTCCCTTTCCTTTTCCTTTTTCTCATTTCTCAGACGACTCAGCTCCTGCGAAAAGCTGTCGTAAATATAAAAGGTATTGATCCTCTCTCCCTCGGGATCAAGCACGTCCAGAAGACTTCCGACATCCTCCGGCGCAAATTCATCGGGGAAGCTCAGTTTTTCCGAAAACCACCCTGTTTTTTCCATCTGCAAAAGCAGGCTTTTAAGCTCAAATATTTCGACCACTGACAATACCGACGTTGCCGCTCTCTCGATACTGAAGGTATTGTCCTTAATAACCATAAAGATTTCTCGAAGCGATGCGATATCACCGGGAGATTCGATGGCAATATCCATCATCCTTTCTACTCTCTCCAGTTCCTTGCGAAGCTCTTCCTCCTGCCCGGGGAAGAATGGCTTCTGCTCCTTCAGCTGTTTGCTCCCAAAGGGAGTAAGAACATCAAGAGCCGACACGACATAATCAAATCCCGTCTCTCTTCTGGTCTTCACATTTACAAGTCGTTTGATCAAAGCCATCTGCCGCTCCTCTCCAAATCCTACAGCATCACGTCTATCACCGGTATATCGGCAATCGCTTCCTGCATTCCTCTCAATAATTCCTCATGCTCAAAGGCGTATCCGCCCGGGGCCGAAGGGTTTACTGTTATTGCTGCAACATTTATGTTTTCCAGCACCTTTACCTTGAGCCCCTTCTTCCTAAGCTGACCCCATGATACGGAGTCTATGAATATCCTGGTGGGGTCCTTAAGGACGAAGGTTATATCCTTAAGCTTTTTAGGAGCTATATCGCTTACGACGCTTCCGGTAAAGGCCCCCGGAACATATATGTATTCCGTATTTTCGTCTATTATGCTGTCCAGATACTTACCGGCACCCAAGCCTGTCGTCAGATCCAGCTCCCTGATTTCTCCTCCACCGGCGATCATGAGCTTTTCTTTACCCAAATGATTATATATATTGTCCTTATCCCTTCCATCTTCAAGGCATGGCAGTCTGTAAAGACCTACGGTATGAGCCGTCTCCTCTATTACCTTTTTCATGCTCCTTGATAAAACCGCTCCCGTGGAAAGGATAATCGCATCGGACGTTCCCGGTGCCGCTATGGATTTTCGATCTATTGCTCCGTCAATCAGCACCAGCTGTGCTCCCAGCTGCAGCATTTCCTCGCACATCTTCCTGTGACTGGCATTTATCACCGGCCCCGCCACCTGAACGTAGCCGCTGCTCACCACTCTGCAGAGCATTATCTGTCCTATCGACGAACCGTACTCCGTCATTTTAAGGATCTCAAGCCCTGCATCTGCCAGCTCGTAAAGCTGTGTCGGTACCGATACGATGGTATCCGTATCCAGAAACACCCTGGGTTTATCTGTCCCTGTTACAATGTCAGTGCTTTCACCATCCCGTCCCGTAGAGGTGACTCCCAAAACCAGTCCCTCATCCATTGCCTCCTCTATGAGGTAATTGAGAGCAGTGGTCTTTCCTGCATTTTTTGCCATTCCCACTATAGATATGGTCTTGTATTTTCGTGAAAGCTCTGACAGTGAAAACATGGTCTATTTTTTATTCCTTTCGTGTCTTAAAAGTTCGCTAGGCTCCAGAGACATTCTCTCGCCCTGAGCCAGTGCTGCAACACCCTCGTAACGATATCCTTCGACGTCCTTACAGCCTTCGTAGCTGCACTTGAGCGGCGGCTGATATCCCGGCTCGGTGTATGTGGTTATAACGCCCTCGTAATTTCTCAGAATAACCTTATCAGGCGTCTGGGAGATAACGTACTGAGGCATTACAGGAGTCTTTCCGCCGCCTCCCGGAGCGTCCACTACAAATGTAGGAACTGCATATCCCGACGTATGTCCTCTCAGCCCTTCTATGATCTCGATGCCCTTCGATACAGGAGTTCTGAAATGTGAAATACCCAGCGACAGGTCGCACTGATAAATGTAGTAAGGTCTTACTCTGTTCTTTACCAGCACATGCATGAGATTCCTCATTACATGAACATCGTCGTTTACACCTCTGAGAAGTACAGACTGGTTTCCGAGAGGAATACCGGCGTCTGCCAGCTTCCTGCATGCCTCTGCTGCTTCAGGAGTCATTTCCTTAGGATGGTTGAAATGAGTGTTCAGCCATACAGGATGGAACTTCTTTATCATTTCACAGAGCTTGTCGGTTATTCTCATTGGCATTACAACCGGAGTTCTTGAGCCAAGTCTCACTATCTCGACATGGTCTATCTTTCTCAGCTCTGTAAATATATATTCCAGAGTTTCATCTTCAACGCAGAGACAGTCGCCTCCCGACAGAAGCACGTCTCTTACAACAGGAGTCTTCCTGATGTATTCTATGCATGCATCGATATCCTCCCTGCTTCTGGCGCCGTCGGTTTCACCTGCGAGCCTTCTTCTTGTACAGTGTCTGCAGTACATCGAGCACTGGTCGGTGATGAGGAAAAGCACTCTGTCAGGATATCTGTGAGTGAGTCCCGGAGCCGGGGAATCTTCGTCTTCATGGAGAGGATCCAGCATGTCTGCTTCAGCTCTGTGTGTTTCCTCGATAATAGGAACAGCCTGCATCCTTACAGGACAGCTTGGATCATCCGGATCCATCAGTGATGCATAATAAGGTGTGATTCCAACTCTGAAGCCATCCATAACCTTCGCTATATCGGCTTCCTCCTCCGCTGTAAGATTAACGACCTGCTTGATCTGATCCACAGTGTTCAGTCTATTCTCTACCTGCCAATGCCAATCGTTCCACTGTTCATCCGTAACATCCTTCCACAGAGGGATGTCTTTCCAATTTCTAATAGCCATTATTCAGCTCCTTTCATTTAATTTGACTATTCGACGATATCAGGCATACATCTCTTCGAAGAGCTTCTTGATGCCTTCATGCTCTCTGAGAACCTGCAGCGTTATCTCTGCATGACCCTTGGTGTATCCGTTTCCTACGATCATGTTCACGTCCTTGCCAACTCCTTCTGCGCCGAGAGCTGCCTTGGTGAAGCTCGTTGCCATTGAGAAGAAGTAAACTGTTCCGTCATCCTTGCATGAAAGTATGGATGCCATCTCAGTATTTTCGATATTTACACAGTTTATAACCACGTCGCACAGCTTGCCGTCTGTCAGCTCCATGATCTTGTTGTACATTCCAACTGCATCTGCCGCATCCATGTGGAAGTATTCGTTGGCCAGATCCAGTTTTCTTGCCCTGTCCTCCGACTTCTGTGAGCCTGCAGCGCAGATAACCTTACCTGTAACTCCTGCTCTCTTCTTTGCTTCATATAAGCAGAGCAGACCGGACTTACCGCCGCCGCCTATTACGAGAACGTTATCTCCGGGCTTAACCAGTTTTGCAGCCTGTGCAGGAGCTCCTGCAACGTCCAGCGCCGACAGAGCCAGACCTTCAGGCATATCATCAGGAAGCTTGGCATAGATTCCGCTCTGGAACAGAATAGCCTGGCCTGTGATATCAACCTGGTCGATGGTAGGTCTCATCTCATGGATCTCATCTATCACCAGCGGAGTCAGTGACAGCGATACCAATGTGGCGATCTTATCTCCAACCTTCAGATCTCCTACGTATTCAGGTCCAATCTCCTTAACTGTTCCGATGAGCATTCCGCCTGATCCCGTCCAAGGATTCTTGTGCTTTCCGGCCTTTGCAACGATGTCCTTCATCTTTGCCTTTACCTTATCCATCTCTGCTGCATCGCCTTCGATATCGGCAGGCTTCTTGCCGTCGCACACTCTTCTGACTATTTCCGTAAATGAAGCGGAGTCGATGTTGAGAGTCTTCACATCGATGAGGACTTCATTATCATAGATTTCCATAGTGTTGTCGATCACGTCTGCAGGCTGTGGCAGTACTCCTTTAGGCTCGATAACTCTGTGTGTTCCGTAAGGGCATCCTTTTTTCATAATTTTCTTCCTCCTAAAAAATAATTTATTTTATTTTATGCATTTACAGCTTAAAAACTCGCACAGCATAATTCGTTGCTCATATAATTAGCAATTAATATGCCATACCGCCTGCAGCGTAAAGCCCAAAGGAAGCATGCCCTTCCCCGACGTTGAAATTTGCAGATTTTTCAATTTAATATATTTTTGCTATTCACTCCGATCTGCCACAAGCACCTCTCAGACAATAAAAAAACGGGATTTTCGAACCGTATTCGGTTCATTCTCCCGTTTTTATGCGATGCGTATTCGGTTCTATCGTTACAGCCCGTATTTGTTCTTCTTTCTCACCAGCTGAGTCTGGCTGATATTGATTGCTTTCGCAGCCTTTCGCGTCGAGCCGTACTTGTCGCATGCGTACTTTATAATATTCTTTTCGAAGTTATCCACCATGGCGGAAAGGTCCATCTCTCCGTTATCAATGGCTTCCCTGTCTATGCTAACGTCCAGGCTTTCCATCAAGCCGCCGTGAAGCTCTCTCATCACGTCCATTATGGTTATTGTATCGCCCTTACATGCTATGATGAGCCGCTGGGTGACGTTTTCCAGCTCCCTGATATTGCCGGGCCAGTCACGCTTCTGAAGGTATTCCTTGGCGTCCTCGTCTATGTGCTTATCCACTCCGAACTTATCGTTGTACTTCCTTATGAATGCCTCAACCAGAGGCGGGATATCTTCTCTCCTGCTGTCAAGGGGCGGCACCTTTATAGGAAAAACATTAAGTCTGTAATACAAATCACGCCTGAACAGCTTCTTTTCCACCTGCTCCTCCAGATCCCTGTTGGTGGCGGAAATGATCCTGACATTCGACTTCACCGGCTCCGTGCCTCCCACCTTGATGAACTCTCCATCCTGTATCACTCTCAGAAGCTTGGCCTGTATGTCAAGAGGCAGCTCCCCCACCTCATCAAGGAAGATTACGCCGTTGTCTGCAGCTTCAAAATACCCCTTCTTTCCTCCTGCGCTGGCTCCTGTAAAGGCGCCCTTTTCATATCCGAAAAATTCCGATTCTATCAGGTTCGGGGAAATGGATGCGCAGTTGATCTTTATGAATGGCTGTACCTTTCTGGAGCTGTTCTTCTGTATGATATTCGCCACCTTTTCCTTGCCGACGCCTGTCTCTCCGGTGATCAGGACATTGCAGTCGTACTTGGAAACATTGATGATCTCCTCCATGACGGACTTCATGCTTCGGCTCACCGCCACGAAATCCTCCGACATGGTAAGACCGTAGCTCTTATATGTCTCCGCCGCATTTTCCCACTCCCTGCTTTTATCTCTCATCCTGATATTTTCACGTATCCCGGCACTTTTAAAGTAAGGCGCCAGCTCCTTGACTATCTCGAAATCGTATTCATCGTACTTGTTGAGATAACCGTCGGCACATCTGATCTTCAAATCCTTCGATATGGCCTCCGTAACGTAAAGGGCAATATTGTAGTTGCTTATAAAGTTGGCAAATATGACTGTTCCGCCTGATTTAGTCCCGATGATGTTTATGGTCTCGACCCCCGGTATATCCGCACAGTTCACAGTCATATCCATGGGAGTCACATCGTTGAACATCCTGAGGCACTCCACAGGCCTCAGCAGGTTGTGATATGCTATTTCCTTGAACACGCTTGACATCAGCTGTTCGATTTTCTCACCCTTGAGGTTGATTTCCGTATTTATATCGAAGATGCAGTATATCTCCGCATCCTCTCCGGCGCTCTTTCTTATGGTATATCCAAAGAGCAGGTTCATCATCGGATTATTTCCCACTACGGCGAAACGCTTCTTTCCCTTGGCCTCCTTGCTGACCCTGTACAGCGTTCCCGATTCGTTGAATGTAAACAACAGCAGGTCCACCGGAAGCCCCTCAGGCCGTTTCACCACAGGAAAGCCCGGCAGCACTATGGCATACCCCTCGACATCTATCTGAGTGTACATCTTATCTATGCCGAGGACCTTATCTATGTAAAGGGGCGTTCCTGCAAGAGACGCATTGAGCAGCACCTCGTCTCCCACCTTAAAGCCCTCGCAGTTATCGTAATCCGGCGCTATCTCATCTATAACGCCGTAGAGCAGTCCGCCCGTATCTGTGACGGGATTGTGCATCTTGCCTCTCTTTATTACTATATCCTTTATCTTCTCCTTGATAAGCTCCTCGTCGTTATTGGCTTCCTGACATATCTGTCTGAAGCCGGTTCCCTCGATGTGTATCTTCCTGACGTTGACGCGCATCTCTCCGCTATGGAGTTCTCTGCTGTTATCGAGACGCCATGCAGACGCCGGAAAAACCTGCGGAGGAGCTATCACTCTTTCCAGTCCATACGAATTTCCCATATTTATTCTACCTTTTTTGAATAAGATACGAACACAAAACGGTTCACCCTTGCCTGTTTTCAATGATAACCCATTGGCACACCTTTTGCAATAAATTATTGCAATAATCAGTCATTTTATTTTCGAGTAAAAAAGGAGAATCTGCAATGGAAAAAATAACTTCTACACTGAGAGTACGTATGTCACACAAGGACGCTCATTACGGCGGAAGCCTCATCGACGGAGCACATATCAATCACCTGTTCGGAGATGTGGCCACAGAGCTGCTGATCAAGTGTGACGGAGACGAAGGCCTGTTCCTCAAGTACGATGAAACCGAATACCTGGCTCCTACCTTTGCCGGAGATTACGTTGAAGCTTACGGCGAAATCTATGAAATGGGCAACACCTCAAGAAAGATGAGATTCGAGGCAAGAAAGGTCGTTGCTGCAAGACCTGACATCAGCCCATCAGCTGCCGACTTCCTCGACGAGCCTGTTGTGATTGCAAGAGCTACAGGCATATGCGTAACGCCTAAGGAAATGCAGCGAAAATAGTACTGAAAAGCGGCGCATCCTCCCTTCGGAGCTTGCGCCGCTTCCTTGCAATATCTATATGATGATTCACGAAAGTATTCCTAGCCGTGACCGACAGCCGGCTTTACAATCCTTTCAGATATTCTATCTCTTCTCTGTTCAGCTTTCGATAATGACCCTCCATGAGCCTTCCCAGCTTTATTTCACCTATGGCAACTCTCTCAAGCTGCTGCACCTTGTTGCCCACGGCAGCGAACATCTTTCGAACCTGCCGATTCTTTCCTTCCCTTATGCTGATCTCCACGATGGCGTGACGCGGCATCTGCTTGATGACCTTAACCCTTGCAGGTGATGTGATGAATCCTCCGATATCCACTCCGCGCCTCAGCTTCGCAATGCGCGCCTCCGAAATGACTCCCGCCACCTTTGCAATGTACGTCTTGTACACCTCGTGCTTGGGATGGGTCAGCGTATATGTCAGCTGCCCGTCATTGGTCATTATTAGAAGACCGGAGGTGTTGTAATCCAGCCTTCCCACAGGGAAAAGCCTCTCCGGTATATCCGTCACAAGCTCTGCCACCGTCGGTCTGTCTCTGTCGTCGTCCATCGAGGTGATATATCCTACAGGCTTGTTCACCGCCACGTATATCTTCTTTCCCACGCCTTCGATGGTTTTGCCGTTGACCTGCACCACATCGCCGCCTTCCACCTGCATGCCCGGCTCTCTGACAACGGCTCCGTTGACCTTGATGCCTCCGTTTTTTATCAGCTCATCAGCCTTTCTCCTGCTGCATATTCCTGCATCCGCTATATATTTATTGAGTCTCATCCTCATCTGTCCTCCGCTGTATCATTACCATTTATTGAAGACTTTTTCTGCAAAGCCGAAGAAGTTTTCGAGCTTCAGCTCAGTTCCGTCGTCCAGGACAGCCTTGCCTGTAAACCTGCCGAAAACCTGATGCTGCTTAGAGCACAGCACCTTGAAATCCGTATCGGAGGCTCTGTCCAGAACAGGATTGAAGTCCATCTCAAATCTTCCGTCATCACTGGTGAAGGTCCACGGCTCCATGTAAGCCTCTCTGCCCTTCGGATCCTTCGGAATGTTGAAGGAAATCTGCGACAGCTTGTGGGCCTTTCCATCATAAAAGAGCATGTTCTCCGACGCCGCCGACGTGTCGCCGAAGCCATAGCCTATATTGAAGCCGAAAGGCTTCCCCTCATATGTGCCGGAGGCGCTTCCCCAGTACCATGTATTTTTATATGTCCACACTCCTCTGCCCCAGTCGAGAGTGCCGAACGCCGTCTCAGGCGTAAAGGTATGCCTGCGGCCGTACATTTCCACGAATCCCGATGCTGGCAGACAGTTGATCTTCTGATTATAATAGAAGGCAGTTTCCTTTGACGGAAACGGCGTCGCAATGACCATGGTCTCCGGGTGAGTGTTTTCCAGAACAATCTCTCCCTTTACAGGCTCCTCTGCATGGAAGCTGTCCATTTTAAAAGACAGGACCCTCCTGCTGCCATCGTTTTTAAATGACATAAAGTAATTCTTTCCATATATCTCTACGTCGCCTTTATCCGATGTGGACGGAAATCCCGTCTTGCCCATGGGGAACATTCTCATGGGACTTACCGTCTTTTCCCACGGAGTCTCAAAATCGAGAAAGGATATGCTGTCCAGTCCCATGTAGGAATTATCTGCAATGGTCAGGGCAACGCCAACCTTACCGTCTGTGATGAGATAGTAGTCCCATTCCTTTATGCGGAGCTTTCCCGCTTTGATGGCGCTTCTGTCATAATCCAGTATAAGCTCCGTGGCATAGCCTGCCTCTGTAAGTCTGCCGTCTTCATCAAGCAGAGGCTTTCTTTCCTTTATTCTGTGCTGCATAAGGCCCTCCTGTCTTACCGCCGTTGAATAATTTCCATACGATAATTATATTCATTGAAACTATTTTTGGCAATATGTAGTATAATGAAGCGGAGGATAACCTCACAAATTATCTGTTTATATCGGAGGCACTACAATGAAAAAAACGGCTCAGCAGCTTAAGGCGCAGATGGATTCACTTGCGATTTTTTCAAACATCAGAGAAGACGAGGCCATATCGGCTCTATACGATCTCATCGATGCCCTGGCATCGAAGCAGAATGAAAACATCGTACGACTGTACAGCGGATTCGTCTCCAAGCTGTATCCACATACCACCAATCTTACACAGTACGTCCGCACCCTGATGATACAGGACGATAATTTCTATGTAAAGAAAAGGGCTGCCGGCACAGATCCGGGCGATGAGGTAACGGAGGCTGTCAATGCTGAAATAGACATTCTTCAGCATATAGCGTCCTTAACATCCGATGATATAAGGGCGGCTATGAGCTACGAGGGTCACCTTCCTTCATGGCGTACCAATCCTGCCGACTTCCACTACGATTTCAACGAAAAGATGAACAATATAACCAGGACAGGCTACGGCATCTTTGCAAGATATTCATTTTTCAGGATAGACGACGGAAAAATCGTCCCTGTAAGTCATCCCGACTATCAGGAAATGGATCAGCTGTTCGAGTATGAAAGAGAGCGCAATCTCATCGTCAGGAATACAAAGGCTCTGCTTGACGGTACAGGAGCCAGCAACATGCTGCTGTACGGCGATGCCGGCACCGGAAAAAGCTCGACCATAAAGGCCGTTGCCCACCACCTGGCGCCGCAGGGTCTCCGCATAATAGAGGTGAAGAAAAACCAGCTGTACCAGATTCCTGAAATAATGGAGGAGCTTTCCTCAAATCCGCTGAAGTTCATTCTCTTCATCGATGACCTGAGCTTTTCAGGCAACGATGATAATTTCTCGGCGCTGAAGGCTACATTGGAGGGCAGCATCTCAGGCTGCGGCGAAAACGCCGTCATCTACGCCACCAGCAACCGTCGCCATCTCGTGAAGGAAAGCTTCGGCGACAGAGCCGGCGATGAGCTGCATGTGAGCGACACATTGCAGGAAACCATGAGTCTGGCAGCACGCTTCGGACTCACCATAACCTTCCAGAAGCCGGACAAAGACATATATCTGTCCATCGTCAAAGCTCTTGCAATGGAATACGGTATAAAAATAGACGAAGAAGAGCTTTTCAAAAAAGCCGAGGCCCATGCCATCCGAAAAAACGGAAGAAGCCCCAGAACAGCCCGACAGTTCATCGAGCTTCTCAAGATCGGCATCTGACAGCTTCGATGGAAATCGCCTCTATGCGCTTTTATCTTTTCAGCTATCCGACATATCTCGGCTCATACTTCATAAAACAGCAGCTCTCGATGCTCTGCATTGCGGGGCTGTTTTTTTGTATATAACACCAAAAATATGCTGAAAGCAATTGATTTTGCATCGTGAAAGATATAGAATGGATTGGATTTGCACAAAGAAAAAACAGGGGGGTCATGATGAAAAAAATCATAACTGTATCTATAGCATGTGTTCTCATGCTCTGCGGCGCATTTTCCATCGCACCGTCTTTCACCGGCGAGGTTTCGGCGTCGGAAACCGGTGAACCTGCAGACGATATACCTACAGGCGTGAAGCGGTTCATCGCTCTTGCCGATGACTACGATTACAGGTGGAACGTGAACGGCGGCGGAAACAAGGGCAATGAAGTGCATCTTGACACGAATCTGGGCGGAAACTGCGAATTCAGATTCGACTTCGTTGAAAGAGAAGGCGGAGTGGCTTATTACGGCATCAAGTTCATCAAGTCGGGAGGCACCGACAGGTTCGTGGACGTGGAGGACAAGAGCAAGGACGAGGGCAAGGTGCTCCACGTATGGGAGAACGAGGATGACGAGCTGAAAGGCGACAAGAACCATCACAGGCATTTCGCCTTTTACGATGCCGGTACGGATGCCAACGGCAACCAGTGCTACTATATAAAGAACAGGAACAGCGGCAAATGGGTAGGGCTCGAGAAGGGCATCCGGAAGGATTCCAAGCTGATACAGACAAGCAGTAAGCAGTATAAATGGATCATATCCGACACCGCCCTTTCCAAGGAGACTCCCGATAATATCCTCTACACCCACAAGATACAAGGCGGCATGGCGCTTACCGACCGGCGGGGTCTTGCGGAGTTTTCGCTGAGATGAACGGCTCAGGCCATCACACGTCAGGACAACTATATGCTGTCCGGCAATATACGCACAGAAAATGTGGGAGTCAGCGGCAAATGGCAGCTCGAATGGGACGTCCAAAGGCAGGGCTACATCATATACCAGGTGGACAGCGATTATTACGGCCCGCAAGACGACTACGCCGAATCCCCCGGCAAAAACGTATGGGACGGAGGCTCATCCGGCAACGTTGGCCTTTCAAACATGAGATTGGATGACCGGCGTCTTGCCGATTCGAGGCAGATCTGGAGACTGTATGAGCAGGAAGACGGCCGGTATATCATCAGGAACGCATATGACGGCAGGTATGTGCAGGCGCAGTCCGATGACAGAGTGAAGTGCGTGGACGACATAGACGATGCGACCCCTATAGACATAGACATGATACGTTCCCTCGAGGGCCTTTACAATGGCCTTACAGAGCCCGCCAAGTTTTACAGGTATGCAGACCCATGGATGGAGGATATACCTGACGAGGCATTCCTTTCATCCGTCAATATCCCCGGCACTCACGATACGGGAACTGCCAGCATCGTGCAGGGAGCTGCTCCGACCGTTCCCATCACCTCCTGTCAGCACATGTTCTTCGATGAACAGCTGACACTCGGAGCGAGGGCCTTCGATATCAGGTGCAATGCGGCTGCCGGCGCAGTCGCAGTTGAGAACATACCGATAATCCACGGCGGCGATCTGTGGGAATGCCGCGACCAGGCCGGCGACACGCTGACGCTTTCGAGAATCTTTTCCGACAGTCTGAAATTCCTTGAGGAGCACGAAAGCGAGACCATCATCCTCGTGATAAAGCCTGACGACGGCGAGGATGCTGTGCTTGCCAATGCGGTGGGAAAATTCATCAGGGACAACAGCGACAAGTTCTATGCAGGCAGCGATATACCGTCCATGGGAGAGGCGCGCGGTAAGATCGTACTGATGCGCCGATACGCTGTAGACAGCGAGGCTGCCAAGGAGCTGGGCCTGACGACGGCACAGTTCGGCATCGACCTCACCGATTGGGATTCGTACGACTACAGCGCACAGAAGCGTGCCGTTGAGATCTATTCCAACGGAAAAGACCCGCTGGATATCGATTACAACGCTGTATATGTGCAGGACGCCTATAAGAACACCGGCGGCAGCAAATGGCCGTACATCACCGGCACCATGGCCCAGACCACAGGCTCTCTCACAGGAGATGACGCCATATACAACATCAAGGGAAATCCGTGGATATTCAATTACACCAGCGCCGCCAGAGGCTTTCCTCTCGGCATCACCAAGGATATCAATCCTAAGCTGATGAGGGACAGCAGCTCAGACGGAGCAGGCTATATCGACAACCGCAGGCTCGGCATCATGATGCTGAACTTCCTGAACGGCCAGAACGCACGGCTCATATATGAAAGCAACACGTACCGCAGCGGCTACGATGCAAAGGCATCAAATCCTACATCCGTCTCCATCACATACGACGACACTCTCGGAGAAGCCGGACTGGAGGGCCAGTGCGGAGACGGTACATGGACCTTCGATACACCTGATTACGTACCTTCATGGACGGATTACACCGACAGGCTCACCTTCAGTATGCACTATACTCCGAAGGATGCGGCTGTTGCAGGGAAGACGGCAAAGGTCCTCATCACCGAGTTTTCTCCAAAGACGGTGGAAATCGATGTGGACGACGTATATATGGAATACGGCGACACGGTGCCTGCGCTGACATTAGATGTGGACGAAAGCCAGCTGGTGGGAACCGACAAAGTAAGCGACCTGTCGGTGGTATTGTCTGTGGACTGGCGCGGCGAAGACCCTGATAACCCTCCTCCCGGCCAGTACGATATAAAGGCTGAGGGATATAATTCCAACCTCTATGATATAAAGGTCGCAAAGGCCGGCAAGCTGACCGTCGGCAAACGTCAGCTTGACTGCGTATGGAGCGATACAAGCGATCTTGTCTATACAGGAAAGCCTGTAAACGTGACGGCGGAGCTGACAGGCGTCCTTCCGGGAGATGACTGCCGCCCTGTCATAGAAGGCGGCAATGAGACCGGGCCAAGCTGGTCAGGCTCAGGCAGCGGAGCTCCTGAAAAATACACCGCTGCCATAACGGGACTCACAGGCAGCGAAAGCGACCGCTATGAACTGCCTGACAACAGATCCATCGACTACTATATCAGAAGAGCCGCTGCCGACGACTTCATGTTCCCTCAGAAGGCTGTGATGTCATACGGTCAGAGCCTTTCGGAGGCAGAGCTTCAGGGAGCCGCCGGAGCAGGCAGCTTCAAATTCATAGAGTACGATGAGGCAACGGAAACCATAACGGAGATCGGCAGCAGGAAGCCGGATCAGGTCAGGAGTCTTTCCGTAAGGATGGCATATTTCCCTGAGGACAAGGCTGAAAAGCCTGCCGTCAGCGACGACCTTATACCGGTGACCGCGGAGCCGAAAGAGATAACCGTCGAGGCCAGGGATACGACCAAGACGTATGGCGATAAAACGGCCCTTGACTTCACTGTAGATGAAAAACTGCTGGTCGGCGGCGACACCAAGGAGTCCCTCGGACTCACGCTGACTGCCGGAGCAGGCGATGATGACAGATGCGCAGCAGGCACATATGACATTACGATGAAAGAGTGTACCAACAAGAACTACCGTGTGACGGTGCAAACAGCTACCCTTTCGGTAGAGCAGAGGACCATATCGCTGAGCTGGCCCGATACCGACAGCTACGTATACGACGGAGAGCCTGCGGGAGTACGCGCGAAAGCAGCCGAAGGCTCTGTGCTGGCGGAAGACACCGTGACGGTGAAGACGACAGGCGGCAACAGGACGGCCTGCGGTCACTATACAGCCGTGGCTGTATCGGTGGACAACAGGAACTACAAGCTGCCTGCCAAAGGCTTGTCCTTTGAGTATGATATCGTCAAGGCACAGCCTGCCGTGACCTTCCCGACTGCAGCTACAGGTGAGTATGGCACGCCGCTGTCACAGTTCACCCTCGATGGGGCCGACTGTGACACAGCCGGAAGATTCGTATTCAGTAAGGACGGCAGCAGCATCCTCCACGTAGGTGACAGCGGCAAAAAGTATGCCCTCACCTTCATACCTGACGATACCCACAATTACGAAACGGTGACACAGGACGTACCTGTGACTGTGCAGCCGAAAAGCCTGACTGTAAAGGCCGACGATAAGAAGAAGACTTACAGCGATCAGACCCCTGCGCTGACCTACAGAGTAGATCCGTCCCAGTTCGTCAACGGAGATACGGAGGACAGCACAGGCCTTACGGTGAAACTTACAGTCGGTGACGGCGATTACACCTACAGCGATGTGGGAACATACGACATCACGGCAGCCACGCTGAAAACAGAAAGCGGCGATTACGCTCCGGTGCTGAAGAGGGGCGCCCTGACGGTGGAGCCGCTGATGGCGGAGATTGAGTGGAACGATACGCGAAACCTCGTTTACACGGGAGAGCCTGTCAGCGTGACTGCAAGTGTGAAAAATCTGCAGCCGCCTGTAAGCCATGGCACGCCGGACGATTGTACGCTGATGGTGGAAGGCGGTAATGAGATAAACGCAAGCTGGACTGCGGACGATCCCGGCAAGGTCAATGTCTATGAGGCCAGGATAACGGGGCTTACAGGCTCCGACAGAGGCAATTACTGCCTGCCGGACGATGGACTCACGAAGAAATACCTGATAAGAAGGGCTACCGTACATGATTATCACTTCCCTTCGGAGGCATACGGCACATACGGCGATAAGGTCAGCGAGCTTTCCCTCGACGGTGAAGCAGGCGACGGCCAGTTCCTTTTCCTCGACGGAAAGGGCGGCGATGCGCTGAAGAATGACATTGTTCTCGATGCCGGGACCCACGAGTACTATATGCGATATGTGCCAAATGATGAGAATGTAAAGCCTGTGGACAGCACGGCTCCTGTGACCCTCCATATAAAGAAGAAATCTGTCGGTGTGACTGCAAATGCCGCTGAAAAGACATACGGTGAGGAAACGGAGCTGTCCTGCCGGATAGATGATCAGCTTGTAAACGGCGACACGAAGGAGGATCTGAACATCGTCCTCACTGCCGGCAAGAACGGCGAAGGCGATCAGCGCAGGAGCCCTGCCGGTGAATACGAGATAGGCTTCGACAAGAGCAAGGCCAACGACAATTACGACATCATGTTCACACCGGCCCTGCTGACGGTATATCAGCGGGAAGCAGGCGTATCGTGGTCTGATGACGACACCATCGCTTATACATGAGAGCCTGCCGCAGTCAAGGCTTCGGCCACAGGCCTGCTGAACGGAGATAAGGCTGAGATACATGTGAGCGGAGGCAACGGCGTGGAGCCGGGAAGCTACATCGCTTATGCCGCCGCCATATCCAACAAGAATTACAGGCTGCCGGCTTCTGTGGAAGAGAACGACCCGAGAGCCTTTGAATATACCATAGAGAAGGCCGATGCAGCCGTGACCTTCCCTGACAAGGCTGTGGTGACATACGGCGACAGCCTTGCTGCAGCACGCTTCAAGGGTGAGGAGGGCGACGGAACCTTCGCCTTTGAAAAGCCCGAGACGACTCCGCAGGTAAAGGACAGCGGCAGAAAGTACAAGATGGTATTCACACCGGATGAGCCGCATCACTACAACAATGCAGAGGCTATGATCGAGGTGGAGGTGCTTCCTAAGGAGGTCAGCCTCACATGGCACGGCACAGATACGAGATATTGCGACGGAAAGCCGTCGGAAGTATATGCCATTGCCGGCGGCCTCATCGGCAAGGATAAGTGCGAGGTTGAGGTGAAAAACGGCGATGCCGCAGAGCCGGGCACCCATACGGCTGAGGCCACAGCTCTCTCCAACGAGAACTACAGCCTCCCGAAAAACAGAATGGCTGAATATACCATATTGGCCGTCGCCGGCGGAACAGGCGGCAATACCGCCACATCCGACCCTGCAAATATACTGCTCTTCGGATCAGCGACTGTGCTGATGACAGCTGCGGCAGCATGTGCCACAGCCCTCATACGGCGCAGGAAGACATCATCGAAATAATTGATCCGGGATAACAATCGAGTAGGAGGCGGTGACTAACCGCCGTCCTCTCACACCACCGTACGTAC
>CAUDEQ010000027.1 GCA_958448635.1 uncultured Bacillota bacterium
GCTATTTTAAAACCGTATCCCGAAACATGACGGGATACGGTTTGTCAGCAGTCTGAAGGACAATTAAATGTCCGGCTTTGATCTGCAAAGCAATGTGTATCTGAAATTTTGAGTGCTAAAGTCTAATCGTTCAAGCTGTTTTTACGCTTCGCCGGGGTGCTTTCTGTCCTTGAATGAAGATTCAGTAGCACCTCTCTGATCCTTCTTGGCGATAAACAGAGATCCTGTAGCTTTACCACAGAGAATCGGAGGCTCGCAAGCTGTAGCGGCTGTTTCAGGTGTAGCAACGTTTGACAGATCCGCATCGGTCCTATCAAGCTGTGTTGCAACCTTCCATGCTTCGAATACGCATGAGTATGACTGGTTGCCAACCTTTTCGATCCAACCATGATATTCCATGAAGTCTCCAACGTATACAGGAGCCAGGAATTCAACCTTGTCATATCCCAGGAACAGGGATATATCGCCATCTACGTAAACCATAAGCTCAGTACCTACGTCTCCCCACTGGTCAACGATTCTGGCGCCGTTTACCAACCCGCCAACATAATGTGCATCCTTTGCACTCATCATAAGATGATGAACTACTTTCTTACCAACCATAATTATTATCTCCCATTATCCGCCTATACGGATTTTAAACGTAATATTCATCGGCTCAAAATTTTAGATATTTCTAAAATAATGCTTTCTAGTCTTTACTTCACAATTCTCTCTGTTGACGTAATTAGTCAGCGAAGAGAACCTCACCGTCAGGAAGCTCGATGTCAAGAGGCTTAACGATCTTGCAAACGTTTACCATGTGGATATAGTCAACGTTTCCTGCCAGGATGTTGTTACCCCATGTTCCGCATCCTTCTGATACTGCTGGTGACAGTGCGTTGCTTGCCGGTCCCCATGCATCAGGTGTAGGCTGGTTAACAAGCATTCTTGCTACTGGAATCTTTGCTCCTGCGTACAGGATATGCTCTTCGTCGTTTGTGAAAAGTCCTGCTGTATGTCCTGTTCCGCCTGCTTCTTCCATGTTTCTTACTGCCATGTCTACTGCTTCTTCAAACTTGTCATAGCTCTTCAGAACTACTACAGGTCCCATGATTTCCTTGCACAGTACGTCTGCTGCTCCAATAGCATCAACCTTCAGTCCTATTACCTTTGTTCCTTCAGGTACTGTGTAGCCTGCTGCTTCTGCTATTACGTCTACGTCTTTTCCTACCAGGCCTGAATTGATGTGTCCATCTTCGAACAGTGAATCTCTGAACTTAGCTACGTCTGCTGCATCCTCAAAGATAACTGCTCCTGCTGTCTTCAGCTCTGCAAAGAAATCTGCTTCCAGCTCCTGTGGGTAGAGAAGAAGGTTATCTCCGTCACAGAGGATTCCGTTGTCGCTGCATACTGCAACGATGGATTTCTCTGCTGCATCCTTCAGGTCATATCCTCTGTCAAGGATTGCTGGTGGGTTTCCAGGTCCTACGCCGTATGCAGGTGTTCCGGATGAATAAGCTGCCTTTGTCAGTCCTGCTCCGCCTGTTGCAATTACCAGATCACAGTTTGCCATCAGCTCCTGTGACTTTTCGATTGTTACATCGTTGATGATCTGTACCAGATCTTCTGGTGCTCCGCATTCCTTCAGAGCCTTTCTGATCAGGTTTACAGTTTCAGTTGAAGTCTTTTCTGCACGTGGAGCAGGTGAAATGATTACTGCATTCTTTCCCTTTACTGCGTGCATAAAGTTTCCGAGTGGAGTTACTGTAGGATTTGTTGCAGGTGTGATTGCTCCTATAACTCCGATTGGGTGTGCAGCTTCAATGAGACCCTGTGATGGATCTTCGTTAATGATTCCAACCGACTTCTTGTCTTTCAGATAATCCCAGAAAGCTGTTGGAGTATCGGTGTTCTTTGCGATCTTGTCTTCGTAGCTGCCAAGGCCTGTTTCGTCAACTGCCAGTCTTGCCAGAGGCGCTGCATTCTTATAAATGATCTTAGCACCCTCGTATACCAGCTTGTCAACCTGTTCCTGAGTATAATTACTAATCTCAGCTACTGCTTTACGTGCTCTTTCAATTTTGTTCTGAACAGTCATGTTTATCAATCTCCTTTTTCTTTTAACTATTCTTTCCTTGTATATTTTCGGGTATATATTAGAGCTATCAAGCTGCAAGATAGCCTTCATATATGCCCAATTGTCTATATTCTAACATCGCCCCTTAAATGTTGTCAAGGTGTCCTAAGGTATAAATATATGCAAAAATCTGTTTGCTTTTCTAAAAAACGAGCTTGTCATAATAATCTTAACCAGCTCGTTTATTTATACATGTTTTTAAGTTTTTATACAAAAAAAGCATCCGCTTCATCGAGACATTTTGTCTATGTTAACCCTAAAGCTTAAGTCACTTTATTGACAAGTCTCCAAACCGCTGCCGCATGGCCGTCACTTTGGAGATTTTTTACGGCGCACCCCATTGTCCTGCAGGGAAAGTCTCCATATTACCGATGTAACCATGCTGATTTTGTGACTTTTCAGCTGTTTTCGTAAGGCCGTTAGAGGTAAAGTCTCCAAGTAAATGTCATGCTATGCCTTATTTTGAGATTATTACAGAGCATGAGGCTAAAAAGTCTCCAAATACTTCAGAGAGCATCATTTTTTTGAGATTCAGAATTTGCGGAGCCAGATTTGAGATTCAGAATTTGCGGAGCCAGATTTGAGCTCCCGAAGTCCTACATACCCATCGCACTCTCAATATCCATCGCGTGCATCGATATCCTCCTGAACTTTATTTCACCTGCGATCTGCAGCGCCATGGGCATTGCCAGCAGCACAGCATAGGATATATAGAATATGTACGATACGGCTGTGATCCTGTTGAAAATGATTTCGGGATCGTAGTATATGGATGTCTGATCCAGCAGCGCTGCCATCACCGTCATGGTCATGCAGGCGCAGACCGCTATGGTGAAGGCTCTGTCCCTGTTGTCGAACCTGTATATGGAAAAGGCCGTCCTTCCCTTGAGGGTGTAGCCCCTGGACTTCATGGACTGTGCGCTTTCCACGAAATTCTCAAGAGACCATGTTATCAGTATGGAAATAAGCCTCACCGTATTGATGAGCTTCCTTGCCGGGTTTCCGTCTCCCGCTCCGCGACCGATGCCTCTTCGCGATATATTAATGCGCCCGGCTCTTTCCTTGATCCTCGGCACGGCTCTCAGCACCATGGAAATGAACAGACTTAGCCTCGGAGATATCCTCCCGAAAAGATATACCACCTTGTCGGATGAAAATACCGCAAACATGCAGATCGCCCACATGATGACGGAAGCAATGACGATACCCAGCACCATGCCATATACGAGGGACTCCAGCGTCATGCTGTTGTCTATGAAGTTCCTTCCCAGCACCGTCACGCCGAAATGATTGTAATACGAATAGAACCATCCGTACGCCAGAATGGCAGGTATGAGGCATATGTTAAAAGTCAGCGCACGCCTTCCGTTGAGCTTGACGGAGTATGCAAATGCCACCGCATACGAGATCATGACGAACACGGGATGATTGAAGCATACGGTACATCCTATGGCAGATGCAAAGAATATAAGATTTATAGCGGGGTGATAACTGTCAAACCTCATCTACTCGTCCTTCCATATTATTTCATCCGGCTGCTTTTGCGCATCCATCATGCCGTATTTCACCTTTATCCTCATCAGCTTCTCCATCATCGGCTTCGTCAAAAGGAACATGGTCAGCATCACGGCTACAGCGTGAACTGCATTTACCGGCAGTCCTGCCATATAAATGGCAATTACCGACGAGGTGTCCACCATAGACATCATGGTGAACAACGTGCATGTATCCAGCAGAGGCCCCACTATCAGCATTATCATCAGACCTCCGAAAACGGTTATCTGAATCCTTTTGTTGTAATCCAGAATGCCTTTCTCATAGAGGAGTCCCGCCAGAAATCCCGCCATGCCGAAGGCAAACATCTGCCACGGCGTCCACGGACCCTGCCCGAAAATAAAGTTGCTTACAAATGCGCTTACCGCTCCCGTAAGAAAGCCGGCCCTTGCTCCGAAGGCCATGCCTGATATCATCACTATGCCTACGATGGGCTTGAAGGACGGCAGCATTATGAAGGCCGCTCGTGACGCCACGGCTATGGCGCACAGCACCGCTATGGTAACCATCTCCCGTGCCTGCGGCCTGCTGTTCTCAAATCCGATGAAAAACGGTATCATCGAATATATTATTATAAGCACGCTGCACAGATAGTACTTTCTGTCCCCTAGCTGCCACGTTATGAATATGGTGGCCGGCACCAGCACAAGAAGCACCAGCAGACTTATCCAGGTATTCCTGCTGACACTTATCTTCGCTGCGTTTCCGCTCATCTGTTTATCCTGCATAATTCTATCACATCCTCATTGTTAATAGCATTTTTGAATATATGTCTGCTCATCCTGTTGGCAGCCGTAGTGTAGAAGCTGTTCTGCGAAAAGAATCTGTTAGGCGTGTTGGTGGTTATGACGCTTCCGTCGAAGAACATGCTTACGACGTCTGCATATCTGGCACAGAACTCCACGTCGTGGGATACCATCACTATGGTAACGCCATGGGAAGTCAGCTTCCTGAGTATATCTGCCAGCTTCATCTTAAAGAAGTTGTCTATACCCTTGGTCGGCTCGTCCAGCAGAAGTATCTTCGGCCTTGTAAGCAGCACCTTTGCCAATGCAGCCCTCTGCTGCTCGCCTCCGGAAAGGTCGTAGGGATGGCTGTCCAACAGCGCCTCGATCTCGCAGAGTCCTGCCACATCCTCAACAGCCGCTGCAGCATCGCTGCCACGTCCTCTCAGCATCTCCGCCAAGTCTTCCCTGACGGTTTTTTTGACGAAAAGGCTCTGGGGATCCTGCGGCAGCATTGCCAGATTCTCGTTGAAAAGTTCACCCTTCTTATACTTATCCGTCTGCTTTCCTTCTATGTATATCTTGCCTCTGTACGGTCTGCATATATTGCATACGGCCTTAAGAGTGGTCGATTTTCCCGTTCCGTTTCCTCCGACTATGGCAAACAGGCTGTTTCTCGGAACTCTGAAGGACACACCCTTCAGCACATCAGGCGCATCCTTGGCATATCTGAACCATGCCTCCTTGACCATTACAGCGCAGTCCTCCGGCTCCGGGTCCAGCAGCGCCATATCGTCGGTATCGTCTATCTGAGTCACGGAAGGCTCCCTGTCCTCAAATATGCTGCTGAGCCAGCTTCCGCCCTCCCGCACCGTCAGCGGACACTCCAAATCGCTGGGAACGCTGTGATACACCTGAACAGGCGTAGGCATGGCTGCGAACATCTCATTGTTTTCCCGTTTCAGAAACTCGCCTATTTCCCTGGGCTCGCCTTCGGTAAGTATCCTGCCCTTTTCCATTACCACCACCTTGTCAGAAGCGTGGAATATGTCCTCCAGCCTATGCTCCGTGATTATCACGGTGGTCCTCAGCTCAAGGTTTATTTTCTTCACGGTGTTCAAAAAGTCGGCCGCCGCTATGGGATCAAGCTGACTTGTGGGCTCATCCAGAATAAGCACATCCGGCTGCATAGCCATGATGGACGCCAGATTCAAAAGCTGCTTCTGCCCTCCCGAAAGCTCTGCTACGTTCTTGTGGAACCAGCCCTGTATCCCGAAGTAGCTGGCCATTTCTGCCACACGCAGTCTTATGGTCTTCTGGTCGAAGCCCAGGCTCTCAAGGCCAAACGCCAGCTCATGCCATACCTTGTCGGTGACGATCTGATTGTCGGGATTCTGCATCACATATCCTATCCTGGATGACTGCTCACGCAGATCTATGGTTTCCAGATCTCGCCCGTCAAAGTACACCTTGCCCGTTCTCTGCCCGTGGGGTGTCAAAACGCTCTTGAGATGCTTCAGAAGGGTGGTCTTACCGCTGCCGCTTTTGCCGCATACCGTCACATACTGCCCTCGCTCGATGGTGATATTGATATCTGCAAGGCTTCTCTTGCCCTTTGCAGCAGGATATGAAAAGTTCAGATCTTCGATCTTAAAATGTGCCATGTCAGTGCCTCCAGTAAATTTAGTGCCGTGGGTATGGATAGAAATATGAAGTATGCTGTTCCTCCCACGATGGTCCATATGTTTGATGCCAGCATCATCTCAGGCGTGTATGTCGCTTCAGTGCCTCCCTTAAAGCTGCTGAAGAACACTGCTGCCAGCATGACTATCATGATGAGCATTATCATCTTGTCTCTCGATTCGAAGCTGTATATGCTGAAGTTGGTCCTCCGCCCGGTGCCGTAGCCTCTTGAGCGCATGCTGTCGGCAGTGATTATACCGCCTTCAAATGCCCAACCCGTAAGTGCGGAAATGACCGTAAGCCCCTCCTCTGCCTTATCTCTCTTCGTCTCGGAATCGCCGCCTCTTCCTATGCATTTTCTGGCAGAGGCTATCTGCTTTATCTTCCTGTGATAGTTGGGAACCAGCCTCAGCACCATGGTCAGTATCAGAGAAACGGACGGCATTACCCTGCCAAACAGGTATATGAACTTGTCGCTTGTCATTACAGCGCTGTATGACAGAAACCACAGTATCACCGAAACGAACATGGCTCCCAGCGACATGCCGTAGCAAAGAGCCTCGAAGGTATATGGTCTCCCTCCGAAACAGGTGAACAGAATCACTTCGCCCTGTGTGTTAAACAGCGGATTTATGGCAGACATGAGTATCCACAACGGGATCATTCCAATGACAGCCGCAAGCCCCGACACACCTTTTATGGTCAGATAATATGCTGCAGACAGAACTACTGCGCACGCCAGAAACACGGGATGAATGAAAAACATTCCGCAGACGATCGCTCCTATATAAAAAGTGAAATTGATGATCGGGCTGTATCCCGAAAAAGTATCTATGGATTCCATTTCAGCACCTGCCAATGAAAAGGCGCCCCATCCAAGGGCGCCTATAATTGTATCCGTCAGGATAATATCCGTTACGATAAACTCCAGCCTTACCTCAGAAGACTTACGTTAAAGTCATGACGGTCTACCGACTTGATCTTTCACGGACGTATGTCCGAACCTACTCGAACGCCTTCCCGCAGGCTTTCCTGCAGTGGCTGCCTCCGGGGCATGCCCGAAGTCCTGCTCTTTCGTGGATTTCACGGTTGCTGAGACACAGTGCCGGACTCTCACCGGCTTCCAATTATTGTCATGCTTTGCATATTCGCTTGTATCTATATAATACGTCAATCATCTGTATAGGCGCAACAGTTTATTTAAACATTTATTCCCGAGCTGATTTTTTTCTGATGGCTATTATGGCTATTATCACCAGTGCGATGGCTCCTATGAGTATCCACGGCCATACCACAGGCTCTTCAGCTTCAGGAGCCATCATTTTATCAATAGATGTATTGGTACCCGCTATGCCGTAGAGGGAGAACCCGGTGGCTTCAAACTCGATCATTCCGTTCTTTACTTCAGCATTGATGAGCTCTATCTTACCGTCATCGGATATATGTATGATGACGAGATTCTTATAGCCTTCCATATCCACGGCAGGCATCCTAACCTTTATCGGCTCGCCCGGCTGCCATTCTTCGCCAGTGTTGGTATCCGTAAAGTGTATGTCCTTGAACATGAAAATCTTACAGTCTTCGCCGAGAGCCTTTTTCACTTCGCTTTCCTGCTTCTTCGTCAGACTCTTTTCTTCAACAGTCATCTTGACATACCATGGCAGGATATCGTTGGAATTTCCGCTAACATCGATGCCTGTAGCGCTGTCGTAGTGATTTTCTCTGCCCTTTTCCAGCTGCTCCTCCGTCACCTTTTCATCTTTAAGCTTGATGTTTGCAGACTTGGTAACCACCTTGGTCGAAGATGTGTTGTTTTCCTTTGCCGGCTTATTCTGCTGCTCCGCTGCCGCTGCCTGCTCTTCCTTCAGCTTTTTCAGGGTCTTTTCCGCCTCAGTAAGCTTGTCGTAATTGGAAACCTCTGCTTTCTGCTCGTCAGTCAATGCGTCGTATGCGGCTCTTGCTGCATTTATCTTTTCTTCACCGGATAAGGTTACCGTACCTATATCGTCTATGAGAGCCTCAACGTTTTCTATCTGTAGCTCATTCAGTCTGTTTTCTGCTGCAACCAGATTGTCATAATTAGGGACTTCCGTCTTTTCAGTCTCGTCCAGCGCTTCATATGCCTCTCTTGCATCCTCAATGTCATATCGTGAATCGAGAGTAATGGACTGTGGCTCGCCTATCTTGTCTATGAGGTTCTTAACCACTGTAACATCAGGCACTCCTATGGCAAATACATTTCCTGAATCGTTCTTATAGTAAAGCGTACCGTCTTTGCCGCATATTATGCTGGTTATACAGAACTGTTCAAAGCCTTCTGCATCATAAAGCTCTATAAGCTCTGCTTCAGCCGCTGTCATCGCATCAGGCTTTACCTTCAGCATGGAAATGCCTCCCGGCCTGTTGTTGTATGTGGAATAGAGATATATATATCCCGTCTCATCTTCATATGCTGTGGACATCAGCAGTGAACACTGAGGATATCCTTTAAGTCCTACTGCATAGAGCATTTCCAGGCTTTTCGCATCTGCAACGACGATATTGCCGCTGGAGCCTGTAGATGATATGCCGCTGCCTGTGGCAAAGTATACCTTACCCTTATATACTATAGGTGTGCTCGTTGACTGGGCATTATGGTCCACCGACTTGAGGTCTGACAGCTGCCCCGTGGAAGCATTTACAGCAGCACTGCAGAGGAAGCCTCCCTTGGTGGTGAAGAACACTCTGCCGCTGTTCTTGTCATATGCCATTGACGAGCGCTGGTCTCCCATACCTTTCAGCTCTATACTTGAAATGACATTTCCTGTTTTCTTATCAAGAGAGTACAGCATCGAATCACCGGCAGTTCCGCCTGCACCGTCATCTGTACCGAAGATAACGGCATTGCCTACAGCTACAGAGCCTGCCCAGTAGAAGCCCCCCTGCTGACCTTGCTTCCATGTGGCCAGCTTCGCTTCATCAGGCTTTGTCGGATCTTCATCAGTAACGCTGAGGCATACGTAATTTGCATCCTTCACTTCGCTGTTCCAGAAGCCAGTATATATGTAGCCTTCCGAATACGTTATCGGAGACAGGGACTGACCGCCGGTGCTGTCCTTGTATATCCACAATGATTCCAGCGTCTCTGCGTTGAATGCCTGTATAGTTCCGCCTGTCAGCGGACAGAATATCATGCCTTCGGCATATGTAGGCGGCGTATATCCGAAGTTAGGAGCAGCTGTCATCGTGCCCTTCTTCAGTATCTCGCCTGTTTCCAGATCGAGCTTGAAAAGCTCCTTGCCGCTCATTACGATAAGAGCATCATCCACTATTATCTGAACGCTTGGGGCTGCACTCCAGCCCGATCCCAGCTTAGCGTTCCATAATTTGGAAGTATCATCCTTTGATACAGGTGTTTTGGCATCGGTGATACCCATGTTTTCATCGCTGCCTCTGAAGTTTTTCCAGTCGGAATCCACATCCTTGAGTCCGTCGTCAGGAGCCTTTTCAAGTGTCACCTCTATCATTCCGCCTGCTGCAGGGACTTTGCCGCTCTTGGCTACATAACCGTACTTTGTAACGACATACGTATACTCCTGAGCAGCGAACATTCCCTTGAATACGCCTGTCTCATCCGGATATATGCTCATACCTTCCTGATCATATACCTTTACTACGGCGTCCTCAGGGCTCACCTTGAAAAATGCGCCTATACTATCGACTTTGTTGAGCTTCACCGTATATGTATTAATAAGCTCCTTTTCCCCTTCACCGGCAGACACCTTTATTTCCACGGTATCTTTGCCTCTTACCTTGACCTTGCTACTCTCAGCGTCGTTGTATAGAAGCTTGTACTCTGCCTTCTTCGGTGTCGCTTCAAACTCGACTGTGTCTGCATCCTGCGGAACAGTCAGCGTATATTCTTTTACATCCGCCTTGAAGTCCTTGTTGAAGTAGAGAGGAGTCCCCTCTGTGGATGCAGCCAGCGATGTCAAAGTAGGCAGCTGATCTATTGTAAACGTATATGTGGTCTTTTCCTGTGTTTTTTCATCTGCAGGCTCAACAACGATGGTAAATGTGTTTTTGCCGGCAGCCAGCATATTGGCAAACTTCGAGCTTCCGGAGCTCCATGTTATATCCTTGCGGTCATCATCACCGTAATAGAGCATTACCTTCGCTGCCGCATCATTCGCCTTGGCTCTGAATCTCAGCTGATTGCTGGAATCGGTCACAGTCCCCAGCTCATACGCTGTCTTGTCAGCGGCGAATACGTTCTCAGTATCGTACGAGCTGTCTCCCGGATTTTTGAGAAGAACATTTGTGGCATCCGGAGTGTACCCTGTATGTATCATCAGGGATTCCAGCTTTACAGCAGTTTTTTCTGCTGTCAGCTTCACCGTATATTCTTCCGACTCAGCTGCTCCATCAGACGCTCTGAACACCAGAGTGTATTTCTTTCCTTCGTCAGGTACGAAGCTGTATTTTTCATCTGCAGCCACTGCTTTTGCTCCGTCAACAGAAACCGTATACGACAGTTCGTCTCCATCTGCATCCTCAAAAATCCCGGAAAGATCAACATTGTATGCTTTGGCAACATCTACGGAAGCTTCCACAGCTGCACTGACCCCGGCTTTTAGCGATGGCGCTTTATTCTCGTTGTTCACCTTTACCGTAACAGTGTACGTCTCCGCCGGAGAATCTCCTACATTCATGGACGGCCACGACGGATCGCCGCAGATCACCTTGATGACTGTTCCGTCCGACACAGGTATTGCCGCAGTTCTCTTGTATTCCTTTTCTCCCACAAATGTCTTCACCAGGAAGTTCTTGTTGGTTGCTGTAGGCGTTACCTTGATGCTCTCCGTCCCCTTAGGGATCGTAAGCGTATATGCCTTGGTATTCTTATCAAATGTATTATCGAGGCTTCCACTGCTGAAGGTCAGCGACTTCAGCGTCTTTTCATTGTTGTTCCATGATCCTCCTATGTCTTCTCCCATACCAAGAGAATACATTATCTTTATTTCATCTCCGGCTTCCAGCGTTCCGTCGGCAACGGTATACATACCAAACCCCTCGCTGGTGAACCAGTCGTTGAGCGTTCCCATCCAGCCATCAAAGAGTCCAGCACTGCCTGCTGTCAGACCATTGATTTCTGTAATGTAATTGCTTTCCGCACCTGTCTGGCTATAGTTATGTTTATCAAGGGCGGCAACAACGCATGACATCATCGTTGATTCTTCATTTATCTCTACCCATTCATCCACAAGCCTGCCGTCCCACGGCGCACCGTCTGTTTTGCTGTATACGGTGTTTTCAACTATCACCCTTACGGCATTGCCGGTATTTGCTGCAGATACTGATGAAAACATCGCCGCAAATGCAGTCGCTTTCGCTGCTACCTGCTCAGCAGATTTGGCTTCGCGGCTCTTATCGCTGTCAGTATCTCCAGCCTTTGCTTGGTCTCCTTCATCGGATTCCTCTCCGCTTTCCTCCGTATTGGAAGCTCCGTCACCCTGCTGTCCGCCGGCAGATGTTTCCTGTTCCTGTGGCTGACTTGCTGCAGTAACGTTTCCCTCATACGAGACCTTGACTACATCGCCGTTTTTGATTTTTCCCGCTGCAACTGTATAGTCGGACAATGCGTTCAGGGCTGCCGCATCGTTTATGGTCACCTTCCACTTGCAGTCCTCGCCGGCATCGCCGTCAGCTATGCCATTTACATCGGTGATATGCTGAGTGCTGTCGCTCAGCTTTTGCTGTCCGGCTTTTTGCAGCGCTGCATTTATCGCCGATATGAGCGTAGTATCATCGGTGATATCCACGCTTTCATCTGCCAGCGTTCCGCTCCACGGAGCGCCGTTATCCTCTGTCCAGATGCTGTTTTCCACCACAACCCTCACCTGCTGCGTGGAAACAGCCTCATCGGCAAATGCCATCTGCGGCATCATGCCCATAAGCATGAATACCGTCATGAATACGGCAATTGCCTTGCTCAATCTTTTTCTTCCCTTGACTTTCACTTTTACCTCCTGTCTTACATTACGCTACCACCTACATCTGCGCCCAGTCCTTCGCAGGTGTAATCCCACACTATATTGTCACCGTTCTTAAGGGTGTAGCTTGAACACCCGTAGTTCGGGAACCATCCGTTTACCTTGTACATCCAGCCCGACTGTTCTCCGCAGTCAAACTCATAGAGATTGTTGATTCCTTCTATGTAATAGCTTTCATAAATCGGCGTATATGAATATTCCAGAGGTATTCCCGCATACGAGCATGCCCTCTTCAGTACATCAAATACCGTTTCTCCTTTTTTGAACTCCACAGTACTGGTTGCCAGGATAATACCGTTGGAAGGAACATATCTATCCTTTCCCGGCGTTAGTCTGTCCATATTGTTCAATATGGTATTGCACCGTATGGTAATGGTGCATGTTCCGTAATCCTTGGAAGCATCCGAGCCTGATGATGATTTCCCTGACGAGGCTTTCCCCGATGTTGTCGTTATCACATCCGTGGACTCCGAGGCAGTCATGGCATCTTCCCTGGTTCTGTCTTCCGCCACCTTCTTTATTTCATCCTTTGAGAAGCACAGGCTTTCACTGTCCTTACAGCTCTGCAGCTTATCCAGCATGTAGTTGCTGAGGACTGCTGCCTGGAGCTTGTTCACCTCCACCGTCAGCGCACCGTCAGCGCCTTCTATGACCGCCATGCTTTCACCTGATTTTACAGTCTTCTCGCTTCCATCCGCTGCTGTAACGCTTACTTCACCACTGTACACATTGATGGCATTACTGCCCTGCTGCGATGATACTGAAAACACAGCTCCAGCTGCTGAAGCACTGTTTTCACCGAATGTCATGGAGATGCCATCGTCGTCCTCAGACATGTCCGCAAATACCTCTCCCCGGCTCAGCTCAAGCTTTATATTGCCTTTACTGCATTCCTTCATGGCGATTTCGGTGTTTTCATTGAGGCCCGCAGCGCCTTTGCTCCCCAGGCTCAATGCCACCTCCGAGCCGCCTCCGGTCTCGACGATATCTCCCTGGCGGAGGTCCGTACCGTCCTCCAGCCTGTATCCTACTCCGTCTCTCTCTATGTTGACAGTTCCTTTTACCTTTTCCACTGCTGCATATGAATCGCTTCCTCCGAACCATCCTTTGATGTTTCCCACTGCCATTACCCCGCAGAACGCGATAACTGCAATCATCGCCACCATTATGATGTTTGATCTTTTTTTTCTTTTCTTCGTTTCCACAACGACCTCCCATGATAAATATGCAAAGTCGGCTCCGCCGATATCACTCGCATAAGAAAAGCCGCATCTAAGATGCGGCCGTCAATTAAAATCACATATCAATGATATATTACGTTTACTGCAATGCGAGTGCAGTGCCGGCTCCACTGATTTTCAGCAGAAGTCCCTATTGAAATGCAGAAAATATCGCCCATTCGATACTTCCCGCATCAGAAAACACGCTTGCTCCATTGCTTATCAACACCTCACCTCAGAAGGCTTTCGACAAAACGTAACAGGTCTACCGACTTGATTCACCGTACTCTCGTACGACCTACCGGGATGCCTTCCCACAGTGCATAGCTGCAGTGGCTTTTGCAAAACGCATATCCTTTCGTTAATGTCACGGTTGCTGAGACACAGTGCCGGATTCTCACCGGCTTCCGAGCTGTTCCGTCCATGATATTTACTTTTCTTTATTTATTTCTCGGTTATCTTCTTATCAGTCTCCCCACGATTCAAATGACCAGCTAACCTCGTCACCTGCATTGAGAACGCATGCATCGGCTGATTCCATCACCATTTCATCGTTAACCTCATATACCCAGCCTGCCACATCTGTAGCCGCCACTCCTCCTATGGAAGTAACATAAGGTGAATCCGAGCTTTCATCCATCAGCACCTCGCAGTTATTGGCCTCTGCGTATGCGTTGAGAGCATCCAGCACTGTACCGCCTTCAGGTATCTCGACTGCAGCCTCATCGACGTCGCTCACACCTGATTCGTCAGGGTAATCTATGTCCAGCTTAACGGTCATTGCCGCAGCCGGCTCTGCTGCATTATCCGCACTTCCGGCATCTCCGCCGCTTCCTCCGCATGCAGTCATGGCAAGCACCATAACCAATGCCATCAAAACAACTAAAATCCTTTTCATCTTTTCTCCTCCTCGTATTACTCTTTTTATTATTAGCCGTTAAAGCATTATATACACATCTTTTAGCAATTTATGCCGTCAGCGCTCTGCCTGTAAAACCTTTAAGGAGGCAGGACAGATATGCAAACGGCCTTTCGATCATCCGCATACCTGCACCTGCGGATGAAAAGGCTCCTTATGGGTAAAACAGGCTTATCGCCTGTGGCAATGGCTGATATCTAAAAAAAGGACTGTACTCCAAAGGTACAGTCCGCATTCTCTGTATTTCGTTATACACCATTACGCCATTTCCCCGTGACAAGGTTTGTTTTATAATCTTCTCATGCAGGTCTCCTGACTTATCGTTTAACGTATTCGCCGACCTTCCCGATTTCTCAGTGGCTGCCCTGCGGCATAGACGAAAACCTCCGAATTACAGTGGCGGGTCCGTGCCGGTTTCTCACCGGCTTCCCTCTTAGCTGCTGAATATGCAGAACATGGAAGAAATTCAATTGTCGGAATTACATTATCATATAATGCATTTCCTGTCAATAAATTCAGATAATTTAATTTTGAAGTTACATTCTTTTCTAAAACTCAGCAGTCCCTGCCGTTCTAGGGAATGGCAGCACGTCTCTGATGTTGCCCATTCCTGTCAGATACATTATGATCCTCTCAAAGCCCAGTCCGTAGCCGGCATGCTTCACTCCGCCGTACTTTCTAAGATCCATGTACCACCAGTAATCCTGCTGATCCATGCCCATTTCCCTTATTCTGGACTCGAGCACATCGTATCTCTCTTCTCTCTGGCTTCCTCCGATTATCTCTCCTACTCCCGGAACCAGCAGATCACATGCGGCAACAGTCTTGCCGTCATCGTTGAGTCTCATGTAAAATGCCTTGATTTCCTTAGGGTAGTTTGTAACGAATACAGGCGCCTTGTAGATCTCCTCGGTGAGATATCTCTCGTGCTCAGTCTGAAGGTCGATTCCCCATTCAACAGGGTATTCGAACTTCTGTCCCGATTTTTTAAGAAGCTCAACAGCCTCCGTATATGAAACTCGTGCGAAATCTGCATTCACCAGCCCGTTGAGCCTTTCCAGCAGACCCTTGTCCATGAACCTGTTGAAGAAATCCATTTCCTCAGGGCAGTTTTCGAGAACGTAGCTGATGATATACTTTATCATATCCTCAGCCAGATCCATATTGTCGTTTAAGTCGGCAAATGCCACTTCCGGCTCTATCATCCAGAATTCAGCAGCATGTCTTGCCGTATGGGAATCCTCTGCACGGAATGTAGGTCCGAAGGTATATACGTTTCTGAATGCCAGCGCAAAGGTCTCCGCCTCCAGCTGTCCCGACACCGTCAGCGATGACTCCTTACCAAAGAAATCCCTGGCATAGTCGATGGCGCCGTCCTCTGTTCTAGGCGGCTCCTCCATAGGAAGCGTCGTCACTCTGAACATCTCTCCCGCACCCTCGGCGTCGCTTCCGGTGATTATAGGCGTATGAACGTATACGAAGCCTCTATCCTGAAAGAACTTATGGATGGCATATGCCGCCACAGATCTTACTCTGAATACGGCGGAGAAGGTATTGCTCCTCGGTCTCAGATGTGCGATTTCCCTCAGAAACTCCATACTGTGTCGTTTCTTCTGAAGAGGGTAATCGGCATCGGAGCCTGCTTCTATGATTACCTCCTTTGCCTTTATTTCAAAAGGCTGCTTGGCGTCAGGCGTAAGAACGAATTCTCCCTTTACCATCAGTGCTGCGGATATGGGAGCCTTGGCTATTTCTGAAAAATTATCAAGATTATCAGCCTCGTATACCACCTGTACCGACTTGAAAAACGTACCGTCGTTCAGCTCGATAAAGCCGAAGCGGTTGGAGCCTCTGTTGGTCCTTATCCATCCTCTGACCGTGATCTCACTGCCTGCATATTTTTCAGTCTCTCTAAACAATTTTCTGATTTCTACATCGTGCATTTTAGAATTACTCCCTGCTTTCAATACTTATTTTTCCAAAACCTTCAATGCATCGGCGGACAGATTCAGCTCGCCCTGTTTTTCTGCGAACAGAACGTAATCCTTCAGCTCCTTCTCGGCTTCAGGATACTTGCTGATCAGATCTACCAGTCCTGCTACGTCTTCATCCACATTTTCGATCTTCACGGCTTCAACATCCGCATGACCTTCCAGCGTTTTCAGCGCATCGATGCCCAGGTTTGCCTTCTTCTCAGCCACCGCTTTTTTAAGATATGTATTTACCTTTTTCTCAAATTCAGGATACTTTCTCAAAACAGCCATGACCTCATCAGGTACATTGTCAGGACCGGCTGAGGCTTTAAACAGACCCTCCAGAGGCTTTACGTCCGCATGCGCAGCCATGACCTTCAATGCATCAATTCCGAGATTCGCTTTCTTTTCTTCTGTCACAGTTTCGAGATACACCTTCACCTGTTTCTCCAGCTCAGGATACTTGGATATTATATCCATTGCCTTTGCAGGAATAGTCTTGTTAGCCATTTTTTTTCCTCCTTGTCCTTTAAATATATTTTATATTCTACATTTGATCATCAGCAGATCCTTGTTCCTTCAGGAACGATGTCATCCACGAAGATGACCTGACAGCCGCAGGCGTTATTGGTTCCTGCCAGCAGCATTCCCTCGCTGGTCACACCTGTAAGTCTGGCAGGCGCCAGATTGGCCACCACTATTATCTTCTTTCCTATGAGCTCCTCCGGCTTATAGTCATTCTTTATGCTTGAAACGATGACTCTCTCCTTGAGTCCGTCAAAGAGGGTCAGCTTGTAGTTGCTGTGAGCCTTTCTGATTTCCTGACACTTGATGACCTTGCAGACTCTCAGATCCATCTGGAAGAACTGGTCCACGGAGATTTCCGGCTCAACTATAGGCTGAACCTCATCAGGCTCTCCGTATACCTTTTCCTCAGGCGCATTGGCTGCAGCGATGGCTTCCTCTTCGGCCTTTATGATGGCCAGCTCCTCTTCCGTTATAGGATGCGAGAAGTCCAGAAGATGCATGAATCTCTCTCTATCTATCGCATAGAGGAAGAGATACAGTCTAGGGCCTCTCTCCTTGCTGATCAGAAGCTTGTACACCTTCTTGAAAAATTCTCCCTGAACCTGCTTGAGGTTTTCTATGTCTGCACCGAAGACCTCCTTAGGTATGTCGTAGAGCTTGGTGTTGAGAGAGTCGAGATCGTAATCGCCTGCCTCGATGTAGTCGTAGAGCAGCTTGATTTCCTTCTTCTCATCGTCGGTGAAGGTGTTATAGAAATCAAAATCTCTGTAGTCTCTCAGCTTGTTGGCGCTTTCAGGCGCACACTGATACAGCCAGTACTTGGCCAGCTCCAGTCTCTGCTCAAAATCCTCGAACTTGTACGGCGTTCCTATCTTTTCGAATACGGTTTCCATCATCGGAACGTTGAAGTCCACGATGGAACCCAGCTGAACCAGCAGGCTCATAGGCACCGTCTTTATCTCTCTTCCTTCTATGAGGCTGAATTCCATCACAGTGGTATTGTGCTCGTTGGTCTTTCCAGCCTTATAGTCGTTGTACATCTTGTCGAATTCAAAATACTGCCTCAGTATACCGTCGTCGAAGCAGAAGTCAAATGCCTTCTTAGGGTCTGTCTTTGAATACAGCCACAGTATTATTTCAGGCTCGTATATGTTCAGCAGTGTTCCCGGCGTAAGGTTGAGGCCGGAGGAGCCTGACATCTTGCCGGCCACGCCCTTGATCCCTATGAATTCATATCCCTGATACGTCGGAGTTTCGTAATTGAATATCTTTCTGCTGATCACGCCGCTGTTGTCGTAGCTGCCTCCCGGAGATGCGTGATCCTTACCTGCAGGCTCAAAGTCAACGCCTTCGTACCTCCAACGCATAGGCCAGTCCACCTTCCACGCCAGCTTACAGTTGAAGTTTGTCTTGAAATCAAAGGTACCCTTGTGGCCGCACTCACATTCATATTCTGCAACTGTATTATCGTCTGAAATTGAATTTATCTTCGTCGTGTCCTTGCCGCATACAGGACAGAAAATGCTAACAGGGAAATAGGCATCCCTCTCTCCCTCCTCGGCATCCTGTGTACGGAAGCTGTCGAGGATGTCGAAGATTTCCTTTCTCTTGGAAATAGCTTCGATGACATCGTCCTTGTATGCTCCCGACGTATACATTTCAGTCTGATATCTGTAATCCATCTCGATGCCGAATCTCTTTATCTGCTCCATGAATTCGGCCTCGAAATACTTGGCGTAGTTTTCATGCTCTGTATTGAACGGATTCGGAACGTCTGTATAAGGTCTTCCTATATACTGCTCCATCTTGTTTTCCGGATCCACATCCTGAACGTTCTTCGGAACCTTTCTGAATCTGTCATACTCGTCCCATGAGAACAGCAGCTTGGCCTTTTTACCCTTTTTTACGAGAGCCTTCGCAACGAATAAGCTGGTTGCGATGTCTCTGAAGTTTCCGATGTGAATGGAGCCGGAAGGGCTGATGCCGGCTGCACATACATATTCTTCCTTATCGGGTTTCTTCCTAATTATCTGATCTGCTATTCTTTCCGCCCAATGCATAAAAACACCTCTTTTCTTTCGTATCCGTTTATCCTTTAGCTTTACAAGCTATTATTTCATTATCTCAATAATTTCGTAATTTATGGTGCCGTCAGGAACTTCAACAGCCACCTTGTCGCCTCTCTTATGACCTATCAGCGCTTTCCCCACAGAGGATTCATTTGATATCTTGCCGCTGAAAGGATCCGACTCGGTAGCGCCCACTATGGCAAACTCTTCTTCAAAGCCGTCTTCCAGATTTTTAACCTTTACCTTGAGGCCAACATTCACGACATCGCCTTTTACATCCTCATCCTGTACGATCTTAGCCTTACGGATCATGGTTTCCAACTTATGAATCCTCTCTTCCAGCTCAGCCTGCTCATTTTTAGCAGAATCGTACTCGGCGTTTTCCGAAATATCTCCGTATGATATCGCCTCTTTTATCCTCTCGGCGACCTCTGCTCTCTTGACGGAAACCAGCTCTTCGTGTTCGGCTACGATCTTGTCATACCCTTCTTTAGTCAACAGTATTTCTTCGTTCATAATATCTGTCATTTGGTAAATCTCCTTTCGACCTCTTGTCGTGTCGAAATATTATACTTTAAAACCTCGTACTTGTCAATGTTTGCAAGGCTTTTGCATTATTGACATTACCCATCTGCGATGGTATTGTTTAAGTAGATACCGCGATAAAATCGAGGTTGTCTAATATAGTATATACAAGGAGGCGACAATTATGAAAATAAGCGGAGCAATTTTTGATCTGGACGGAACTCTTCTGGATTCCAACGAAATGTGGCACGGAGCTGCCGCCAGATATATAACATCTCTCATGAAAACGCCTGAAGCCAATCTTGGAGACAAGACAAAGGCGATGACTCTCCCTGAGCTTTGCGCATATCTCAAGGCGGAGTACCGTATAGCTACCACCGAGGAAAAGATCGCAAAGGGCTTCAACACCATCCTTCGCGAGGGATATCTGTCGGGAGTGGAGTTCAAGGAGTACGTTCCGGTGATTCTGGAAAAGTACAAGCAGAAAGGCGTCAGGATGTGCGTTGTCACCTCCACCGACAGGGCTGTTGCCGATGAAGTTCTCACAAGGCTCGGCATTAGGGACTACTTCATGCATATAGTTACCCTTGAGGATTCAGGAGGCGGAAAGGATACTCCTGAGGTTTTCCTGGAGGCCTGCGAGGCTCTCGGCACTCCAAAGGATGAAACAGTTGTATTCGAGGACGGACTTCTTTCGATAGGCGGTGCAAAGGATGCAGGTCTCTATGTGATAGCCGTTGCCGATGAAAGCGAGGTTCAGAACAAGTCCGTGATCAAAAAGCTGGCAGACAGATACATCGAAAGCTTTGAGGAGCTTTTATAGGAGGAGAAATGAAACAGGTAAAAATCGTATCAGGAGAATATGAGTTCATCGGAACTCTTCTCACCGAAGAGGCGCCCAGAACATGCGCCGTTTTCGAAAGCATGCTCCCCATAAAGAGCAAATTCATCCACGTCAGATGGAGTGGAGAGGGCATATGGATACCTTACGGAGATATGAGAACCGGTCTGGATTATGAAAACCATATATCACACCCGGCAATAGGTGAAATGCTACTCTATCCCGGCGGCATAAGCGAAATGGAGATAATAATGTCCTACGGCAGATGCTGCTTTGCCAGCCAGTACGGCCAGCTGGCGGGGAATCACTTTCTAACCATAACGGAAGGGCTTGACCGACTCAACGAGTTCGGCAAAAAAGTCCTCTGGGAAGGTGGCCAAGACATAGAAATAACGCTGATATAACACTGTAATTCAAAACGGCGTCCGCATGAATGATGAGGTTCCGTAACGAATGTTTTGAAAACAAGCGATAAAGACGATCGGTACGGTATATTGCAGAAAATCTAAAATTTAAAGTTGGAGGAAACTGCAATGAAATCATTATTTGAAGAAACAGGCAGGACTTATACACTGCAAGGCGACTATTACTTTCCAAACCTCACTCTGCCAGCCGAAGAAAATAGGCCCATAGGGATATGGGGACAGCGGCACGCAAGGTATCTTAAACAGCACTATAAAGTTCGGTATTACAATCTACTGACAAGCGGTAAGCTGAACGGTTATCTTGCGGATATCGACAAGCAGGCGGAAGCAATGTTTTCCCGACTGCTAGAACAGATGGCAGAGCATGAGGGCATAACCGAAGAACTGAAAGCCGAACATCCGATGGAATGGATAGGCAGGATGAACGCACTGCGTGAATCGGCAGTGGAAATCGTAAACGCAGAAGTAATTTTCGCATAAACCGAAGCCGATAGGAAAGCGGTGTCATCAAACCTGTAACGCTTTGAAACACAAAAACGAGGGGTAAGGTACAAACACCTTGCCCCTCAAAGTTTATGCCTTAAAAGCAGCTTGAAATCAAGCTTTTTCAACCTCTATTTTTCGATTTCCAACAGAACAAATATGCTTTCGCATACGAAAGCATATCTCGATGGATTTTCACAAAACAACACAGAAACGAAGGAAGATGACAAAACCCTTGATATAATGATGGAAAATGCGATCTAAACATATTTTACGAGAAATCAGGAAATTCATTGAGATTTCGCAAACTTTGTGCTATACTACCCTTATCATGACAATGAGGTGAACCGTATGGCAGTACAATATAACAAACTGTGGAAACGGCTGATCGATATGAAAATAAAAAAATCCGCCTTAACTGAAATGGCAGGTGTTTCGGCTTCCACCATTGCAAAGCTCAGCCATGACGAATATGTGAGCCTTGAGATTTTAGAGCGGATCTGCAGGGCGCTTCACTGCGAAATCGGCGATGTAGTGGAGCTCAGTAAGGAGGCAGAATCATGAAGCGGCAGAAAATCACATCCTCAGAGCTGCTTTGCGCAATCTGTTTTGCATTATGCTTTTTTGCCTTTATGCTGACGGAGGCGTTTATCAACGAGCGCTGTGCCGTGATTCTCGGAAGCACCGCCGTAAATCCTGTATATACCTTTGGGCTTGTCTGCACCGGATTTGGTTTTCTTTCGTTTTCCCTGCTGCGGCGACTGTGTAAAAAAGAAAAGTCCAGGAAAACGGCGCAGACCATTCTTGGTATTCTGTGCATTGGGGCGGCTATGGTTTTGCTTTTTGCAAACCAGCCGGCGCTCTTTCTGACAAGCTCTGCCGCAGCCCTGCTGCTGACCGGCCATATCAGCGGATGCGTGTATTACAATACAGCCATGTATTTTGCCGCAAGCAGGTATACGGGACGATTGATCGGCACAGGGATGGGAGCGGCGATCCTGTTACAGTTTGTAGTACAGAATTTGATGCCCCAGTCTGTCGCCTTTATCATCAGCATTATTTTCAGCGTTGCGTTTGTCATGTATTTTATCATAAAAGCGCCGAAAGACTGGATTCTGGAAAATCCTTTGCCCTATTCGTCGAATACCAAAACAGATTTCAAAAAAGCGCTGCTTCTGATCGTTGCCGTGGTGCTTATGAGCCTTGTAGCCGGAATGATCGACAGCGTGCTGACATCCTTTAACGCCGAAAAATCTTATGACATTTACGGCGGTGTGCGCCTGTTCTATGCACTGGGGCTGATTCTGGCAGGTTTTCTTGCAGACATCAGGGAACGAAAATATCTTCCTCTTTCTGCCGTATGTACGATCCTACTCTCCTCTGTCTGTATGTTCTTTCTCTCGGATAAAGTCAGTTATTTTGCCGGTACTGCGCTGATGTACCTGTACAGCGGCTTTTATGTGATCTTTTTAACGGTGATGTTTCTGGATTTTGCACCCAAAAGCGGCAACCCGGAGCTGTGGGCGGGCATGGGGCGCATTGTGCGCAGCTTTACGGTAGCGGTAGCTGTCCTGCCGGCTTTAAACATCTATGGCGCAGTCGGCAATACGGTGCTTGCTGTGGTAAGCTGTCTGCTGTCCATCCTGATCCTGCTGGTACTGCTGCCGTATCTGAGCAGTGCCGCCGTTTCTCCCAAACCGACAGAGGAGCTGCCTTCCGAAAGTCGTGAACTCTCCCCGCAGGAACGACTTAACCTGTATGCACAGCACTGTTCCCTGACTCCCCGGGAGACGGAAGTATTGGAAAAGTTATTGACGACCGAGGACGGCGTACAGGAAATTGCCGACAGCCTGTATATCTCCCGGCGGATGGTGCAGCGGTACATCTCTTCTATTTATGAAAAGACCGAAACCAAAACACGCCTCGGCCTGTTCCAAAGTTATATGAATTTTACAGAGTAAATTTTATTTGGGCATAACGCTGCTTTTCGCGAGAAAAGTAGCGTTATTTTTATGTATTTTTTCAAGATGTCACACATGTGAACCCCCGTTTTTGCAAGAATGGCGCAGATGTGAACTGCAAAAATATGAGATCAGTCTGTATCATTTATATATTAAGTAAACTAATGACAAATCAGGAGGGAACCATGAAATCGAAGAAGCTGATTCTGTGGATGTTTATCATGACGTTTATCATATCGTTGTGTGGCTGCAAGGCAGTGCAGGATGATGCAGAGCACGAACCGGAGCCGAAGGCCTCGCCTGAGTATCATTCAACCGAGGCCGTGCAGGAACGTGGGGTGCTGACTATCGGGATGAGCAGCAGCTCTAAAACAACTTATATCATACCGGATGATCCGGAGAAATACGGAGAGCTTGCGGGCACCCGGGACGGATACATATCGGAGATGTGCCGCCGCATTGCCGAGGAGCTGGGCGTAGAAGTGGAGTTTGTGGAATATGAGACTTTAGAAGCGCAGCTGCAGGCTGTGACTGACGGGGATGTGGATATTGCCGCGGATAATTTCGTTATCAATGAAGAACGTCTTGCCATTTACGAAATGACAGACGATTTCAGTGTAACAGATATAGAAGGAGATGAGGTGTTTTTAAGCACAGATCCTCAGCCGTGGCTGCCGTCGAAGGAGTCCGACAGTGATTCGGAATTGGCTGAAGAAACACCTGTGGAGCCGGAATCCAGAGATATGATACAAAATGAGGATGAACTTGGGCATGCCCGTATTGCCGTGCTCAAGGGTTCCGTGCAGGTGAAAAACACAGCCGAACAGTATCCCGGGGCAGAAATTCACGAGTTGTCTGACAATGATGAGATCCTCGAGGCGCTTATCGCCGGTCAGGTAGACGCTGCTGTGTTCACCACATTCGACAGAGCATTTGCGGATAAAATCGTGGATGCGATCCTGGAGGGAACGGTGGCTCAGTGTGGGTATGAGATTGTGCCTTCGGACTTTCAGGGCAATGGGCTTATTCTGATGAAGGACAATAATGATCTCTGCGAATCAATCAACGAAATCATAGCCGACCTTATGGAGAGCGGGTGGCTGCTTGACTGTTACAATACTGAGGTGGAGGAAGCATCAGAGAGGGGGATCATTTAAGCGGCATAGATATATGATTGGAAATATTGGATTTCATAAGATCAAGAGGAGGAAGCAAATATGAACAAAAAAATAGGATTAAGGCTCGGAGCGCTGCTGATAAGCCTCTGCCTGATGATGGGGCTGCTGCCGACGACCGCGTTGGCGCAGGATACCGGCACCACCATCTTTGGGTACGAGGGCAGCGGTACATGGAGCATGG
>CAUDEQ010000028.1 GCA_958448635.1 uncultured Bacillota bacterium
AGCTTAAAATATTATGCAGGATGAGCAATTTACACCACATTTTGGACTTGACCGGTTCGGCAAAAGGATTTATGGAAAACGCCATCATATTAACAGAATAAACATACGCTATTCCACGAATCGGTACTTTTAAGACGCAAAGGCGTGGAAAAGTCCCAACAAATGCAGCGTGAACACACAAAATTCCACAGATCGTCATTCTAAGAATCTGATCTGTGGAATGCGGCTCCATTACTATCACGCATATCTTTCTGCAGAATGCTACTCCTGCAGCTGCACTATCACCCCCCCCTTTTGTTTTTTAGCGGGTGTCAATTAAAGCATCTGCCATCTATGATTGCCAGCACACCTACCTTTCTGCTGCGCCACGGGCCAGCTCCAGCAGCTTTTCCCTATCGTTTTCGCATCTGCCGTCTATGACAGCCTCCAGAAGCTTTTCCAGCATGCGGCCCAGCTCCGGGCCCTGACTGAAGCCTTCCGCCATCAGATCTTTTCCGTTCACCGCCAGATCTCTCAGGGAAAAGCACTGCTCCTGCTCAAGTATTTCCACCATCATATGGCGAATATCGTTGAACTTCTGCTCCAGCTCCAGACTCATATTACCCGTGGCAAAATTGTCCGCCAGCTTTATCTCCAGAATTTCCTGCAGCACATCAGCTCCCAACCTGTTCATCCATCGCTTCAGAAGTCTTTCATCGGTATCGAATATCAAATCGTGGTACTTCACCAGGACGGCGACCCTTTCCAACGTTGCCTTGTCTGCCCGCAGCCGCTGCAGAAGCTGCTTCACCAGAGCCTCGCTCTTTGCAGGATGCCCGTAAAAATGACCGATTCCCTCATCATCCATAAAATACGTTTCAGGCTTTCCTGAATCATGAAAAAGCGCCGCCAGCTTCATTTCGTCCACATTGTCCGCAGTGGTCACCACAGCCTCCATCGCCCTGATACAATGCTCCAGCACATCGTACTTGTGATACGGATTGTGCTGCTGAAAGCCCTTCATGGCCCAAAGCTCCGGCAGCACGTCTCTCAGGGCATCGACATGATTTCTCAGCACATCGCCTGCCGCCTCTCCCGCCAGCAGCTTCTTCAGCTCCGAAAAAATCCTCTCCGGCGATATGTACTTCAGCAGTGCGCTGCTGCGAATCATGGCAGCAGCAGTTTCCTCTTCTATTTCAAAGCCCAGTACAGATGCAAAGCGCAGGCCCCTCATTATCCTCAGGGCGTCCTCTGCAAAGCGCATATCTGCGTCTCCGACAGTCCTGATTATCCTCCCTGCTATGTCCTCTCTGCCGCCATACGGATCGATGAGTTTTCCTCTGACGTCACAGCCCATGGCATTGATGGTGAAATCCCTGCGAGCCAGATCCTCCCTCAAGCTTCTCACAAAGCGCACCTCATCAGGGTGCCTGCCGTCGCTGTATGCGCCGTCGCTGCGAAAGGTCGTTATCTCCACCTGCTCCACAGTCACAGTCCCGTGCTTCAGGCCCGTTGCCACAACATGACAGTCGGAAAAGACCTCCATAACCTGCTGCGGTGACGCATCGGTGGTCACGTCCACATCACCGCACTCCCTTCCCATCAGTGCATCGCGCACACAGCCGCCAACGAAATACGCCTCGTAGCCGGTCTCCTCCAGCCTCCTGAGAATCTGCGCCTCGCTTCGCTGTGCCAGCTGATCCAATAGCTTCATAACCTATTCCTCCGATGATATCTGCACTATATCCGTCCAAGTTCATATTGTTATTCTACCACATAATATGATATTATAGACAGGAACATTTTATCGAAAGAAGGAATCAATATGGCATACGAAGACCATGCTTATTCGGAATTATTGAAGACACACAGAAGAAACCTGCACATGATCCCTGAGCTGGACAGAGACCTGCCCAGAACAAAGGAATATATAGTAGACATACTCAGCAGACTGGACTGCAGCCTCACGTATCTTTGCGGCTCGGGAGTCTGCGCATATTTTGATAAAGGAAAGGAAGAGACCTGCTGCTTCAGAGCGGAGATGGACGCTCTTCCGGGAGAGGAAACCTCCGGCTGCAGCTACGCCTCCGTCCACGAAGGCATGATGCACTCCTGCGGCCATGACGGCCATATGGCCATGGCGTTGGCACTGGGAGAGTACATCGACGGACGCACAGACCTGAACAGCAATGTACTTCTGATCTTTCAGCCTGCAGAGGAAACGCAGGGCGGTGCAAAGGAAATATGCGAAAGCGGAATACTGGCGAAATACAATGTCACAAGAGTTTTCGGAATCCACATATGGCCTTCACTTGAATCAGGTACCATAGCATCAAAGCACGGAGCCATCATGGCAAAATCCTCTGAAATAGACATAGATATATACGGCGTTTCCGCCCACGGCACTGCCCCCTACGAAGGAAGAGACGCGCTTTACATAGCCGCCGACTTTCTCACCAGACTCTACACCGGTCACTCAAGGACCTCCGGAGCCGTGCCTCACTTTGCAAAGGGCGAAAGTCCGCTGCCTGAGCCGGGCTCATGCATGCCTGAGGACAAGACCGTTATCCACATCGGCAAGATGGACAGCGGCTACGCCAGAAACGTGGTGTCAAACCACACGGCTCTCCACGGTACCGTCCGCGCTTTCAGCGAAGAAAACTTCAACAGCACGCTGCAGCTCATCAGAAGCACCCTGGACGAGATATCAGCCCGTTACAAATGCGAGAGCAGCTTTTCCAACAGCGAAGGCTACCCTCCCATCATCAACGATGAGGCTCTGTATCTCGAAGCGATGCTGGCCGCCAAAAGTCTGGACTGCCGCTACATCGAGCTGAAGGAGCCGGTGATGACCTCCGATGATTTCTCCGTGTACGGTCATTACGCTCCGTCCGTATTCTTCCTGCTGGGAACAGGCACCGACCTGCCTCTCCACAGCGTTGAATTCGATTTTGACGAAAAAATACTGATAAGCGGCTTCGAGCTGTATAAGGCATTGTTGTCATGTTAGGATATGTGAAAATCTTCAAGCCCGAACTGAAGGTTCGCGAATACGAGATCTACTGCGGATATTACTGCGGTGTATGTAAATCCATCGGCAGTCGTTACGGACAGCTGCCCCGCATGGTGCTTAGCTACGATGCGGCTTTTCTGGCGCTGCTTCTGGAGGCAGTTTCGCCGGCACAGGACGCACCGGTACAGGAGCATTGCATAGCGCACCCGGTCATCAGAAAAAAAGCCATCATCAGGAATGCAGCCATCGACTATGCTGCAGACGTCATGCTGATTCTTGCATGGTATAAGCTGATGGACGATGCGAATGACGAGGGCAGGCTATATGCCAAATCGACCATGCTCCTTTTCAGGAGGCTCTTCAAAAAGCTTAGAAGACGATACCCTGCGCTTTGCAGCAGCATGGAGGAGAATCTGGCTGAGCTTTCCAGACTGGAAAAGGAAAAATGCCCTCAGCTGGACATGGCGGCGGAGTCATTTTCGAGAATAATGGAGGCCATTTTCCGTGAGGGCTTCAGGGAAATTGCCGGGGATATTCAGGAAAGCTCAGGAGATGGAAAAGCCGAGGAGTCTCAGAAAAATGCCGGAGATGGAAAAGCCGGGGAGTCTCAGGAAAACGCCGGAGATGGAAAAGCCGGAGAAGCTCAGGAAAACGCCTTTCATGGAAAGGGCGCAGGCTTTGCGGATTTTTCAGGCTTCGCAAAACTGTCGGATAAGGAGTCGGACGAAGGGACGGACAATGCAGGCAGCGAGGCTTCCTTCCTTAACACCATGGATGCCTTCGCTTCCATAGGCTATCACATGGGGAAGTGGATATACCTCATCGACGCCATCGACGACATAGAAGAAAACGTGGAATCCGGCGCATATAACCCGCTGCTTTACAGGTTTTCCTTCGACGCATCGCAGGAGGATACCTCCCTGTTCAGAGACCGGATAGAGGAGGATCTGAAGTTCAATCTGTACCATTATCTGGCCATGATCGGTAATTGTATGGATGCTCTTGAAATCAAGAAAAATAAAGGTATAATAGAGAATGTGATATACTTCGGTCTCAACAGAAAAACTGAAGAAATAATAGAACAAACCGATCCTGAAAAAAGGATCTGAGCATAACAGAAAAGGAGACAAATATGAATCCATATGAAGTATTGGGAGTTTCTGAAAACGCATCGGAAGAGGAGATCAAAAGAGCATATAAAAAGCTGGTGAAGAAATACCATCCCGACAGATACCAGAACAATCCTCTGGCTGATCTGGCGGAGGAAAAGCTGCAGGAGGTCAACGAGGCCTACGATATGCTGATGAAAAACAAGAACACATCCAGCTATGAATACGGCTACGGCGGCGGCTCCTCCGGCGGCGGCAGCGGCAGACCCGACTACATGCAGGTGAGACGTCTCATAGACGCCAACAACCTGAGAGAAGCCGAAAGGATCCTGAACGGCACGAGAGACAGAAGCGCCGAATGGTTTTTCCTTGCCGGTATGGTATCATACAAGAAGGGCTGGTACGACGACGCCAGAAACAAGCTGCAGACGGCAGCCGACATGGAGCCGGGCAATATGGAATACAGCCAGGCCTATGGTCGTATGATTAATATGGGAGGACAGTTCCAGAATCAGGCCTACGGCCGCGGCTACGGTCCTGCCGGACGTGACGACATGTGCTGCCAGGCGCTCCAATGCTACATCTGCGCCGACTGCTGCTGCGACTGTATATAACGCAAGTTGATGCTTCACATCAGGGGGCTCAAGAATGAAAAGAGACAAAACCTTTAAGATGGCGCTGGGCGGTATATGTCTGGCTCTAACGCTGATATTCATGTTTGCCGGCTCCGTCGCTCCGGGCGTGGAGCTGACGCTGTTTGCCATAAGCTCCGTATTCGTGGCGGTCATGATACTGGAAACCGGCACCGGCGGCGGCATACTGCTGTATGCGGCGGCAGTTCTGCTGGGCTTCATCATCATACCAAACAAGCTGGCCATCATACCGTATGCCTTCTTCTTCGGATATTACGGCATACTGAAGTTCTACATAGAAAAGCTGCAGAATGCGGTTTTGCAGATAGTGACAAAGGCAGCCTTCTTTGCACTGGTGCTTTGCATAGGGCTGCTGGGCTTCAAGGAGCTGCTGCTGGGCAGCATACATCTGCCTGATTATCCCGTATATCTGCTCATAGCAGCAGGCATCCTTTTCCTGCTGCTGTACGACTATATATACACCATGATAATAAATCTGTATATTAGGCGAATCAAAAATCGCGGCGGTGACAAATTCAAGCTGAGCTGAAAACAAAGCGTAATAAAACGACCCTCCGATCAGGCGCTCCATGGTGCTCAATCCGGAGGGTATTTTTTATTTCGGGATGGAAAGCACCTGCCGCCTGCAAAGCGGCACTATTCCGTTCCTCTTATCCTGTCTATTATGCTCTGGCGTCTTAATCTCCTGCTGATGATAAATGTCACCACCAACTGCCCCAGTATCAGCACCGCTGCCAGCAGCAGAGTTTCCCACATCGGATAGTGGTAGCCGGTAAGGCTCATAAAGTGAGCTTCCTTTCCCCACAGATAAACCAAATACCCCACAAGATTTCCGACGGTCAGCGATGCCGCCAGTGTTCCCGCCACGAACACCATACCTTCGCCTGAAAGCATCTTCAGCAGCTGTCGGGCATCAAGCCCTATTGCCTGTATAACTCCCAGCTCCTTTTGCCTTGTCACTATGCTGGTTATCATGGTATTAATGAGATTCATAAAGCCTATCACCGCAATCATCAGCAGAATGGCATACATGGGATATTTAGTCATGCTGATTCCCATGGCGCCTATTTCCATTTCCTCATCTCTGGAAAAAAGCGAGAAACGCTGTTGGCTGTCGGTGATCTGCTGCAGCTCCTCCTTGACTTCATCGTAGCTCTCTTCATTCACGTCGATATACAGATCCGTTGTGCTGTTGCTCTGCAGACCCAGAGAATCATAAAGCTCCTTCGGTATCTCCAGCATCGCCGCATTCCCCGTGTCAAGGCTTGCCGTTACAGTTACTGTGAGAGGCACCTGACGATAACCGTCATATATCGTAAGCTCCAGCCTGTCGCCTGTTCCGATCCCGTATTCCTCCGAAAACACATCGGAGGTGAACACAGCTCCGTTGCCGGCTACCATACTGTCGTAATCCAGCTCTCCGCTTTCCAGCTCCTTACGGTATTCATTGCCCTTTTCCTCATCGAAGAAGGACAGACTTACATGATTGCCGTCTTTGAAAATCTCCGCATCGCTGTCTGAGCTTATGGGTACTGTGCTTACACGGCGGATTTTCTCTACACCGTCTATGCTTTCCAGCTGCTCCATCAGCTCATCTGTGAATGGACTGTTCTCACTAATGCTTTCAAGATTATTTTCGGGATATTCCTCATCGTTCATCTCGTAATCCATGGCAATCTTGAAGTCGCTTCCCTCCAGCTCTCTGTCTGCAATGTCCTCTGCTCTCATGCTGCTGAGCACTCCTGCCAGGCTCATGAAAAGCACGCAGCTGAGGCCCATCGTCACCATGGTTACAACGGTTCTGCGCCTGTTTCTCGTAAGGTTAGCCTTGCTGAGACGAAATACATTTATGTTTTTGTACCCCTTTCGAAGTTTCCTGCCTCTCCTGCTTTCCTGATATCTCATGGCTTCCACAGGCGATATACGGCCTGCCATTCTCAGAGGCTTCAGCATGGAAATGTAGACGGTTATCAGTACTGCGACAGCCACCAGTATCGTGACAGGAAGCGAAAACATGCTCACTCCCTCAAGGTCAAAGGTCATATAAGTCATCTCCATGGATTTCCTCATGATGACAGGCAGGATCAGATACGGTATAAGGAATCCCAGCACCAGACCTATGGGTATCGAAATCGCCATGACGAACATGCCTTCTCTCGTTATCAGTCGCTTTATCTGCTTTTTTGAGGCGCCTAACGCCTTGAGCTTTCCTATTTCCTGAACGTCCGTGATGACGCCCACATAGTAGATGCTGTATATCACCACGCCTGAGAATACTATTATCAGCAGGGCTATGGCAACTACGACTCTTATCACATCGGTGCCTGGATCGGTCGCAGTGCCAAGATATTCCTTGTTGATTTTCAGCGCTGTTTCCCCACAGCCGATATCCTCTGCAATGTCCTCCAGACTTTGGCACATCTCATCGTATGTGCTGCTGTCCTCTCCCGAAATCCTCACAGCCGCATTGTAGCTGCGCTGCTCCTGAGGGAGCATTTCATTCAGCAGTGCCTCCGATATCTCTGCTCCGTACATTATACGCGTATCGCTCACATCCAGCTTCGACACATCTCTTTCCGATACAAGACCGCTGATTACGAAATCTCTTGTCAGTATTTCTCCCTTTCCCTGGACTCTGAAGGAAAGCGTCAGCCTTTCGCCCACCTGCGGCTTTACGCCAAGCCTTTCGAAAAACGCCGACGGCCCGCATATCTCGTTGGATTTTTCCGCAGCTCTTCCTTCGATGAGCTGGCCGGTGCCATAATATATTCCGTCTTTTATCGTCTCCTTATAGGTAAGCATGCCGTTCATCTTGCCGTGCTCCACCGACGCAAATATCTGGCTGGCCTCAAGAGACTCCACCTGAGTGTGGTTTGACAACATCTTCACCTGCTCTGCGTTGATCCCATCGTATCTTCCGTGCAGATTGCTGTTGGCAGCCGCCTGCTGCCTGTTGAAATCCAAAAGTCCCATGGCCGATGTCCCCAGCGCCATCAGCAGCGTGGTGGTAAGTATTACAGCCACACATGTCAGTACGGTCCTGCTTCTGTTGTACTTCAGTCTGCTCTTTGCCAACGATGTCATCATATCAGCCCACCACCTTACCGTCTTCTATCACTATGGTCCTGTCCGCCATCTGGGCGATGTCCTCGTTATGGGTGATGACCACCAGCGTCTGTCCGTATTTTCTGGCAGAATGCTTCAGCAGAGCCATAACCTCATCTCCCGTTTTAGTATCGAGATTTCCCGTCGGCTCGTCTGCCAGTATTATCGAAGGTCTGGCGGCGATGGCCCTTGCTATGGCAGTCCTCTGCTGCTGACCTCCCGACAAGGTGTTGGGCAGGTTTTTCTTCTTCTCCTCAAGACCCAGCGTCTTCAAAATGTCCTCTACGAAATCCATGTCCGCACTGCGCCCGTCCAGTCCCAGTGGAAGCACGGTGTTTTCCCACACATTGAGGGAAGGAACGAGGTTGAAGGCCTGAAATATGAAGCCGATCTTTCGCCTCCTTATCTTGGCCAGCTCGTTCTCTGAAAACTCTCCTATGCTGCGTCCCGCAAGCCATACCTGACCTGACGTCGGCCTGTCGAGGGCGCCCAGCATGTGGAGCAGCGTGGATTTACCGCTTCCCGATTTGCCTACTATGGTGACGAATTCACCCTGATGTATCTGTATGTTCACATCGTCCACGGCCTTTACGAGATTCTGCCCTTCCCCGTAATATTTGCACAGTTTTTTTGTTTCAAGTATTATGCCCATCCTTTAAGTCCTCCTTTTTATGTAAAGGCGGCATGGTTTTCACCGGCTCCCGCCTGCCGCCCTGATGGTATCAGCATAGCTCTCCGTGAGCTTCGATTACATGATACGACCTCTTTCTTACATTTACCTTACAGAAAGCCTTACATTTACCTTACAGACTTGCATTTTCCTTACGATGAAATTCACCCATGCTTGCTAAAAAAGGATGCGGTTCCTTCTGCGATTCCTTCTGCGATGATATTCCCATACAATGCAAAAATGAAAAAAGAGTGCAGATCGCAGACAAAGCCTGCTTTGCACTCATACCACAGCTCATGGCAGCGGCAGCTGTACCACGAAAATGCTTCCGCCTGTACGAGCCTGCTTCACGGATACCGTCCCGCCCTGCAGCTCTATGATGCTGCGGCAAAGATACAGACCCACGCCGGCTCCCTCCTGACTTCTTACATCATCATCGCTGCCTCGATAGAATCTCCTGAATATCTTGTTTCTCTCCTGCGGAGGTATGCCTATTCCTTCATCGGCAATCTCCACACGGACAAAGCTGAACAGCCTGCTGACCGTGATCCTCACCTTGCTGCCGGCAGGGCTGTACTTCACCGCATTATCGAGAATATTGAAAAGTGCTTCCCCCGTCCACTTGATATCCAACTCCATGCCTATGTCATCAAAGTCCTCGGTCTCCACTGCGATATCCTTTGCCCGTGCCTTGTGATATACGGAGTTTACCGCATACACCAGAATCTCCGACATCATCACCGGTCTGCAATCCAGAGTTATCATGCTGTTTTCTAGCCTTGAGATATTCACAAGATCAGCCGTCAGCGACTCCAGCTTCTCCATCTGTATCATGGTCCTATCAAAGAATTCCTTTTTTTCCTCCGGGCTCTCCGCCTCCTCATACATATCGAGGCACACCCGCAGCGCAGCTATCGGCGTCTTGAGCTGATGGGAAATATCGGTGACAAGAGTCTTGGTGCTGTCTCTCTCCTCGTCCAGCCTGTCATTCTTCAGCTTCAGGCTCTGGGCAAGCTTGACGATGGAATCTGCAAACAGCGGGTTTTCCAGCCCGGCCAGCTTTTCCTCGTCGTATGCGAAGCCGTAGCTTCCCGAAAGACATTGATCCAGCATGGAAAGAATTTTCTCCTCCTGCAGCCTGTGCTTTTTCATTATATATAGGAATACGGCGATGCCGCTCCCTGTGGATAACACCATGATGGCGATGCATAGGATGAAATACTCAATCATGAGCCTGCCATATCGCTCTCCCAACTCCATATCACCGTCATAGCCGTAGTGCGACATTATCTCCGCACCTGACTTCTCATGCTCCATGGTTTCTTCCACAGCAGCTGAAACCAGGAGCTCCTCAGCCTCGGGATATGCTGATATCACAGCTCCCGCCACGTTTTCAATGCGCCGCATTTCCTCCTGCTGCGCTTTGTATATGATGCCTGTGCCGACAGCGCACATCGACGCCGTCAGCACCGCTGTTACCGCAATAAAAACCGCCAGCTTCTTCTTCACAGCTTCTCACATTCCCTTTCCCATATATATCCAAGACCTCGTATATTTTTTATGAACACCGGCGATGACGGATCATCCTCTATCTTTTCGCGGAGCCGCCTTATATTTACAGCCACCGTATTGTCATCGACGAAATTGCCGTCGATGTCCCATATGGCCTCCAGCAGCTGTTTTTTCGACAGTACCTTCATGGGATTTTCCATAAAAAATGTCAGCAGCTTCTGCTCGTTGGCCGTGAGGCTCAGAAATTCACCGCCCTTTGACGCCCTGTTCTTCTCAGTGTCCATGGTGATATCTCCGCAGCGTATTGTATTTAAAGACGGCTGCGATGCATCGTCTGGCTTTTCCTGCTCCCTGCTGCTGTGCCTGCCCGTTACGGCATACCTGCCCATGATGGCGTTGACCTTTGATACCAGCACCGACAGGGAAAAAGGCTTGGTGATGTAGTCATCGCCTCCTGCTGCATATCCCATCACCATATCCTCCTCAGTATCCATGGCCGTAAGGAACAGAAATATAACGCCCTCATCACGCCCTTCAGCTTTTTCCCGCACCCTGATGCTCTCACAAAGCTCTAGGCCGCTTCCGTCCGGCAGTCCTATATCGCATATCACCAGCTGTATATCCTTGCTCTCAAAAAGCTGCTTTGCCTGCCCGATGCTTTCCGCCGGATAGATCATGTATCCCTCCTTTGAAAGCTTGAGGCTGACTGCACGGTTGAGGCTTTTCTCATCCTCCACAAGTAAAATGTTTCCTGTCATGATTTTCTCCATATCCTGTCTCTTTTCCTCTTTTCAGCGGCAGGGACGTACTCTCCTGCCACCAACAGCATTATATAGAACAAATCATCTTTCGTCCATTGTTTTTCGCAACGCTTTTGCGCCCGTGAAAAAACCGACCCCCAGCTGTTAGATATTTAATCTAACAGCTGGGAGGTCGGTTCAAAAGCGCCCTTGCCTTTTGCTTATGGTGCCTTTTGCTTATCAATCTTCTTGCTTATTGAGCTGCAAAGGTCAGCTTTTCGCCATCGCTGTCTATCTTCACATCGTCTCCGTCCTTTATCCTGCCTCTGATAAGCTCGCCTGCCAGCTCCGTCTCGACGTTCCTCTGGAGGAATCTCTTGACAGGTCTTGCGCCGTATGCAGGGTCGTAGCTTTCATCTGCGATGAACTTTCTTGCCGCATCTGTAAGGGTGAGGGTGATGTTTCTCTCCTCCAGACGCTTTTCTATATCCTTCATGGACAGATCGATTATCCTTATTATCTGCTCTTCAGTCAGCGGCGAGAATACCACTATTTCATCAACTCTGTTGAGAAATTCCGGCCTGAAATACTTCTTGGTCTCATCCTCGACCTTTTTCTTTATCTCCTCGTCCACCGTGCCGTCAGCTCTGATGCCTTCGATGAGGAAGCTGCTTCCGATGTTGGAGGTCATTATCACTATGGTATTCTTGAAGTCCACGGTCCTTCCCTGATTGTCCGTGAGCCTGCCGTCATCGAGAAGCTGCAGCAGTATGTTGAAAACATCGGGGTGTGCCTTTTCTATCTCATCGAAGAGTATAACGCTGTAAGGCTTTCTTCTAACGGCTTCGGTAAGCTGCCCTCCTTCGTCATAGCCCACATATCCCGGAGGCGCTCCCACCAGCCTTGATACTGAATGCTTCTCCATGTATTCGGACATGTCTATGCGGACCATGTTCCTCTCGGAATCGAAGAGCGCCTCGGAAAGAGCCTTGGCAAGCTCCGTCTTTCCCACGCCTGTAGGTCCCAGGAATATAAAGGAGCCGATGGGTCTCTTCTCGTCCTTGAGGCCTGCTCTTGCTCTTAGAACAGCCTCGGCAACAGCCTTGACGCCATCCTCCTGTCCGATTACCCTTCTGTGGAGGATTTCCTCCAGCTTCAGGAGCTTTTCCTTTTCGCTTTCCACCAGCTTGCTGACAGGTATTCCCGTCCAGCCTGAGATTACCTCGGCGATTTCCTCCTCGGTAACCTCCTCCTTGAGAAGCCGCGCTTCCTTGGCCTCCTCCGCCTTTTCCTTTTCTATCTCCAGCTTCTTTTCCAGATCAGGGAGAGTTCCGTATTTGAGCTGTGCCAGCTTTTCGAGGTCGTAGCTTCTTTCCGCCTCTTCCATCTGGTGCTTTATATCCTCGATCTGCTGCTTTACAGCCTTGACCTCCGTTATCGCCTTTTTCTCCGACTCCCACTGGGCTCTCATGGCGTTGCTTTCATCTCTGAGCTGTGAAAGCTCCTTGTCGAGGGCTCCAAGACGCGCCTTGGAGGCATTGTCCGTCTCCTTGCCCAGCGCCTGCTTTTCTATCTCTAGCTGCATTATCTTTCGCGATATCTCGTCCAGCTCCGAAGGCATGCTGTCGATTTCCGTCCTTATTCTGGCCGCCGCCTCGTCCATCAAATCGATGGCCTTGTCAGGCAGGAATCTGTCGCTGATATACCTGTCGGACAGTGCTGCACAGGCGATGAGGGCGTTGTCCGTGATCCTCACGCCGTGATGTATCTCAAACCTCTCCTTGAGGCCTCGAAGTATGGATATGGTGTCCTCCACAGTAGGCTGATCCACCAGCACCTTCTGAAAACGCCTTTCAAGAGCAGCGTCCTTTTCAATATATTTCCTGTATTCGTCCAGGGTCGTTGCACCTATGCAATGCAGCTCACCTCTTGCCAGCTTAGGCTTGAGAAGGTTCCCTGCGTCCATAGCTCCCTCCGTCTTGCCGGCGCCCACTATATTGTGGATCTCGTCTATGAACAGTATGATGCGTCCCTCGGATTTTTCGATTTCGTTGAGAACTGCCTTGAGCCTTTCCTCGAACTCTCCCCTGAACTTGGCTCCCGCTATGAGGGCTCCCATATCCAGGGCGAAAATGGTCTTGTCCTTCAGTCCTTCAGGAACATCGCCGTTTAGTATTCGCTGTGCCAGCCCTTCCACAACGGCAGTCTTGCCCACACCTGGCTCGCCTATCAGGACAGGGTTGTTCTTCGTCCTTCTGGAAAGGATCTGAATGGTGTGTCTTATTTCGCCGTCTCTTCCGATGACGGGATCCAGCTTGCCTTCCCTGGCCATTTCCACAAGATCCCTGCCGTATTTGTTGAGAGCATCGTAATTCTCTTCGGGATTCTGGCTCGTTACCCGCTGGTTTCCCCTTACCTTGTTGAGGGCATCGAGGAATTTATCCCTTGTTATGCCGTATCTTTTGAATATGGCTGCAGACGGGGTGTTTCTCTCGTCCAGGAGCGCCATGTAAAGATGCTCCACGCTGATGTACTCGTCCTTCAGCTTCTGCGCTTTTTTCTCGGCATCGAGGAATATCTGCTGAAGTCTTCTGGTGGAGTACATGCTTTCGGCGCTGCCGGAAACCTTGGGCAGCTTATCCAGCTCGGACTGGATGGAGCCGACGATCTCGGCAGGATTTATCTCCATAAACGTCAGCAGCTTGGGAATCAGGCCATCCTTCTGCATCATCAGCGCCATGTGAAGATGCTCACCGTCGATCTGCTGGTGCCCCTCCTCGATGGCTATGTTCTGGCAGTCGATGATCGCCCCCTGTGCGTTCTGTGTGTATTTTTCTATGTTCATCATCTCACCTCCAAAGTGACTATATATCGATTATATACATAGCTCTGTTATATTTTCCCTCTATGGCTTTATTTTAAACCTCCGCAACTGAGAAGTCAACAACTTTTTAGCACTCACTTAAATAGAGTGCTAACAATTTCTTTTTTTCGCTTCTGCCTCCTTTCTTTCATACCCCCGCTCCCAATACCTCCCTCTCCGTACACTCCCTTGAAAGCATTGGATTTGCTCTTTTTTCTCCATATTTTCAATATCTTTATTCAATAATCCTCACGATATGGTAAAATACAATCAAAGAAAACCAATGGAGGATGTTATTTGGAAATGGATAAAATTCTCGCAACCGATCTACTAAAAAAGGCGTATTCAGCTTCCCTCTCTCTGGATATGCGTCAATATAAGGAATATATGACCGAGGCTGCCGAAATCGTGGAAAAGCTCCACGGCGACAGCGAAGCGTACAGACAGCTGCAGGGGGAAATGCTGCTGGTATCCCTCGTGGAATGCATTAATGATTTCGATGAGCTTTCAGCCAGAGTCGAAAAAGCCTTCCGGCTTCTCGGCAAGCAGAGATCCGCGATCCTCCCTGAAGGCGCCGAGCTTTTCAGGGGATTTTACAATGTATTCGCTCTGTGCTGCTCACGTCCCGGACATGCTGAGGAATATCAGCAGAAGCTCTCGGAGACGGAAGCTCTTTTTTTCAGAATGACAGGCGGCGGCAGAGGCAGCGCTCTGTGCTGCAAAGCGCAGCTGGCGTTTTTCCGCGGTAATTTCGATGAGGCGCAAAAGGCCGCTAAAGAGGCTCTTGATTTATCTCAGATCTCCGGTCATACCATGGTAAGCCTGTGTGCCGCAGATACGCTGATGAGAATAGCTGTACACTGCAGGAATATCCCGCTCTGGAATTCCTCTTACGCATATATCAAATCCCTTGCCTGCGGCGATGAGCCTGCCGCCCCGCAGATCAGGCAAAGCGCACAGGTGATAATGTACAATATGGATCTCAGCATCGGCATGCTCCAGTCTGTTCCCGACTGGCTCCGCAGCGGAGATTTCGGCGTCATCTCGGCTCCATGGGGTTATGAATCCGTAGGCGATCGCATACCTGTGGGAATTTTCGGCAACGCTCTGCTGACCCGCATAGAATACCTGTCGTATTCGGGGCTGCCGGTAACGGCTCTGGCTGTATCAGATTTCGCTGAAAAAGTCTACATGCTGGGCAGCACCATTTCCTCCGCATATCTCGCCTTCCTTCGAGCCGGCTGCTATATGCAGCTCAACGATATCGAAAGGCTGAAGGAACAGCTTGACATAGGCATAAGCCTCATAGCTGAAGACGAGCTGTGGCTCCTTGCCTCGGAATTCGCACCGGCCTTCACCGGACTCCTGTACGAGGCTGCTGCAGATGTAAACTCTGCGGCTTCTGAATTCATCGAGGAATACGGCAAAGACTACTGGCAGAAGCTTTCAGCCATACGTCTTGAGATAACCAAGGACGCCCCGGCAGAGCTTTCGGCCAGGGAGCGTGAGGTGGCATCGCTGCTGATGGAGGGCAGAAAAAACTCCGAAATAGCGGAGCTTCTCCATATAAGCATCCGCACGGTACGGACTCACCTTGAAAACATCTACAGAAAGCGCGGGATAAACAGACGCACCCAGCTTCCGGGAAGCCTTAGACACGACAGCGTTAAGGTGGCATCATGGGCAGCTTCAAATGAGCAGGGCAAATGATATATCGGCGGAATTGCTTGCTGCAGACCATGTTTTAAGATTGCTTCAAATTAACAAGGCAAATGATATATCGTACTGACTGCCTGCTCAACAATCGGCTTTTTGGCCAATATGCAGACGGCTTCTTTCCCTATATACTACCGTGTATAGGGAATTTTCTTTCCACAAACAAAGAAATGAAAGGAGCCGTCATATGGATCACGAGTTTGAGCTTTCCATGAAAGATCTCGCTGTGGAGACCATGAAAAAATCATACCGTAAATTTATGTCAGGCGATATACATGGATATCGCATCTACCTCGACGAGGCTCTGTATGCCATCCACGGAATAGAAAGACTGGGCTTTTCTCCGGATAACCCCAGATTCCTGTGGGCCGGGAGGCTCAACTGCGACTGGAATCTCGTGAATGCTCTGGAAATACTCAAGCATCCCGGCATACTGACTCGTATCTACAGAGAGTGCTACTTTGCACCTTACCCGCAGTCCCTCGTAATCGACGGCTCCATGCCCTACCTCCCGTCCAGCTGTACTGATATTTTCGACTTTTATCATATCCCTGTCAGCAAGGCGGACAGCTTCGCCGATGACCTTACCGAGGCCATAAGACTTTATTCGAAAATCACTTCAGGCTGCGGTTCGGGAACCGATCTGATGTTCAGAAGCGGTCTTGCCATGAGACGCGGAAACAGCAGGGAAGCATATCTGCTGGCCTCACAGGCGCTGGAAACAGGGGGCCGATGGCTCCAACCATACGCACAGCGCATTATGGAGCAGACAGGCTGACGATATCGTATCAAATATTTTCCACAACATAAATCCATAACAGATGAAAAGGAGAACAGTTATGAAAAAGAACATTATTTTATTATCCTCACTGGTACTGGCTTTTTCGCTGGTGCTTTTCTCATGTGGAAGCAGCCAGCCGACTCAGAATCAGAGCGGTGATTCTACCGGTACTACGGAAAGCTCCCAGCCGGCTCAGAGCGCAGGAGCCATTGAAGGCTGGCCTTCCGACAACGCTCTGGTACAGAGCATCCCTGAATGCACTACAGGCTCGATCATGAGCACAACAGAGGAAACTCACAGCATCTTCATCATGGTGGACAACGTTTCCAGAGACGATGCGCTGGCTTACTGGAACAATGCTCAGGCTGCAGGCTATGACAACATAACTTCGCAGAGCGATACTGCTGCCACCGGCGGCTTCACCTATGTGGCATCCGGCGACAACAACATCTCCCTCTCCGTTACATGGTCCCCTTCCGCCAACGAAGGCTGCCTCTCATTGCTGGCAATACAGTTATAATGACTGAATGAGGGCAGCGTTGATAATGCCGCTTACCAGATATTGCGGTTAAAAAAGTGCAGATCCGACTTTTGTCGTGATCTGCATTGTTTTTAATCTCTCTATCAATTCCCCGTTGGCTGCTTGGAGCTGCCATTCCAATTCAGCCAACATTTCTTCAAAAAATCACCTCTTTTTCGCCGTCAAATGCGGTTTTGTTGGCTGTTTAGCTGCAATGAGATTATATAGCCATCACTTTTTGCGAATATTGTTGTCCATAATCTTTTCTATTTTATTTGCAGCCAACAACGACTTGTTTTTGCCGCCAAAACACCATTATAATGAACCGACCCCCAAAAGTTAGATTTAAATATCTAACATTTGAGGTGTCGGTTCTCTCACGTAAGGTCAGCTTTAATCTGTCTGCGATGAGAAGGCTGCCGTTACTGCTTCATCAGCTGTCGATATCTGTCAGCAGCTTCTGCAGCTTTTCCCGCGTTTTCTTCATGCGCTCAATGTCGTTACCGTCTATCATATGGTTCAGTATCGATATCATGGCGCTGCACTGAGCCCTTTCCACGCGTTTAATTTCCTCAAGGACCTCAACGTCCCTTTTCTTGTGCTGCTGCAGCCTTTCTATAGCCGCGCTGTTTTTCCCTACCGTGTTTTTTACCTTTATTCCCGGAGATATTATCTTCCATATAAGGGCTCCGACATTGCCTGCCAGAACAATGCCTCCGCCTATCGCCATCAAAAGCTCCCAGCTCATGACAGCCTCTACAATTTTTCCGTATAGCCAAGATGAATCCAGCCTGCGCCTGATTTCAGCCTTCCCCATCTGCCATCTGTTTCTACGATGGTATAAACGCCCGGCTTGATGAAGCCTTTATTCTCGTACTTAGTGCCGGGACCTTTTCTGATATAAAGATCCTTGATTTTCACTCTGACCAGATATCCTTTTGTACTGCTGCCGCCTGATGTCGTTCCTCCTGTGCCTTTATCAGACGAAGACGTGCCGGACAACCCCTTGTCGGCTATACCTGCCGTCTTTAAAACACCGCGGGCGTATGCATATCCGAAAGCCTTCTGCTCTGCTGCAGTATCTGCAATCTTTACATCCTCGGCATTGTCCACGAAGAAGCCTTCGCAGATCACCGACGGCGCCTTTGTAAGACGTATCATCCCGAAATAATCTCCATTGCTTCCACGCTTGGTCTTAAGGCCACGGCTGTTCTGACCTATCTTTTTTACTTCAGCTTCGATATTTGCAGCAAGGTTCTTGCCCTTTCCGCCTCCTACTGTGTGGAAAACCTCAAAGCCGTTGCCACCTCCTGCATTGTTGTGGATGGACAGAACGTAATCTGCACCCCAGCTGTTTGCTGCCTTCGCCATAGTGTTAATATTTGTATTGGTGGCGTTACTGGTTCTGGACATTTTAACGTCCACGCCATGTGCCTGCAGATAATCTCTGCAGGCCAGCGCCATCACGAGATTCACATCTCTCTCCGTAACATATTTAACTGCACCCGGATCACTTCCGCCGTGACCCGGATCTATATAAACCTTCGTCATTTTTCTTCACTCTCCTTCAATTCCGGCAGACCTGCGACGCTGGTAAGCAGCGACAACACCCCTGCCAACACAGATGCAGAGACGACCATTTTCCAGTCTACAGCCTCTATTACAGCTGCCGCTCCTATGGTTGCAACTGCTGTCTGCGCTACTGTTTTCACGGCCCTTATGCCTGCCTTTTTTATCCATTTTTTAAATTTATTCATTTCACTCCTCCATAGTCTTGCATTAACGCTGAGGATGTCATTGATATATCTTTTTTATTATCAGGCGGCATGACGTATAAAAAATCGCCGCCCTTATTATCATATTATTTAGCAAAGCGCCTGCGCGTGTATGGGTTATGAACATAAAATAAGTTATGGCTCCAGTCTTCGTGGATTTTTCAGGATAATAAAAAAACCCGGAACAAATATGTTCCGAGCTTTGTTCATGGTGATCCTAAAAAGAATCGTTCCGGCACATAAGGTTGAATTTTCAACCTTTTTGCATGTGGTTCTGTTTTTATCCCCTATTATCGCTCCAATTACTTCTGCCATCTTCAAAATACTGTCTATATGATGTATTATATCATAAAAAAACGAAGCTCAATATATTTAATTAATAGCTTCGCTTTTTATCTTTCTACCTATTTATATATACTTTAAACTATAACTGGTTGCTGTACATCTTCAAATGTTCCTATATAATCTTCAAGTTTTTCTATAGCATTAAAATTCATCCTGTTAAAGACATCTGCATATATGTCAAGCGTCATATGGATATTTTTATGCCCTAACCAGTTCTTCAAAACGATCGCAGGTATTCCCGCTTCTATACATCGCGTTGCAAAAGTATGTCTTAAAGAATGCTGTCCGTTATATTCTATATCTGCCTTTTCACATAATCTCCTGTAAAAACAATTCACTTGCGTCGTTGCAACAAGCCCTTTCTTATTATGATCAAAGAATACCAACCCATATGGATTCTTTTTCATGTTCTGCACCGCTTGTCTCAAGCACTTTTCCAGCATTTTATTCATAGGTATATCACGCATACCCGTATATGTCTTCGTCCCATCTTTAATAAAATCTCTGTATTCCATTCCTCTTGAAATTGTTGATCTCACATGGACAACTTTTTTATTAAAATCAATATTCTCAGGTTTAAGTGCATTGATCTCACCCATTCTCATCCCACTGTACAGTTCCACAAGCAACTGTAATTTATAATTATTTCTGTTATGAGGCACGCAATGCATTTCCAATGCTCTCAAAAATGCCGCCTGTTCTTCTTCAGTAAGTCCTCTTACCTTTTTAGTTTTCTTGTTTGATTTCGGACATCTAAGCTCTTCCGAAAGCATTAAATTCTGCTGTACGATGCCCTTTTTTATCGCAATTACATACGCCATCTTTAACTGTTGATAAACTTTACTTATCACACTGTTTGAATACCGCGTAAGCGTTTTCAAAAAGTGATCCATATGAAGCTCTTTAATCTCTGCAATCGGGATATTCCCTATGTTGCTTTTTTCGATTATTTTTAAGGTTCCTACGTTTCTCGAATACCCCTGCTCTCCTACATAATTTTTCTCAAAATCCGAATCCAAACGTCTTTTGACAATTTCCGGTATAGTAGCATCCACATCTATTCCCCTTTGGCGCCTTTCTTCTTTTATGAGAAATGCTTCCGCTTTGTAAATGCATTCTGCTTCATCACTTCCCATAAAAGATTTCCTGCTAAGACCGCCCAATTCATTTCTATAGGATATGCGGTATTCTATTTTCCCACTTTCTCTATATCTGAAAGTCCCCTCTCCATTCATATTCTTTTTTCGCTTCTTATTTGCCATTCCTACATCTCCTATCTCCAGTAGACTTCCTTATGTTTGTCACGCCTCCTTGAGAAATAATCTATCAGTGCATGTCCTTCTACAACTTTATTTCTCCCAAAGTTCGCTGCAGGAAATTTGGGATCATTAAATAATTTCTGCACGGTAGCTTCACTCCAACCCAGAAGTCCAATCAAGTCATTGATCGTATAAAACCTAACTTCGCTTGAGATGTACATCTTCGATAATTCACTATTGCTTCTTACATCCATGGATCATACCTCCTATACAGAAGGTGTCTTAACCATACACCTTAATTCCTTTTTTGTTAAATGTGCGATTTATAATTTTATATGTTTGACATCATTCTCTATGGCGCATCGATTTCAACAGGTATCTCAAACCCAAGACTGATCGTCACAGCTTTTTCGATACTTTTCAGTTCGCGATCAGAAACCTTTCCTATATACTCTCCCATCCTCTGTTTATCGATCGTCTTGATCTGCTCCAACAGAACAAGGGAGTTCTCCTTCAAATCCGCCATATCTTCAATGAGATAATGAGTAGGAATCGCCTTCTTCTTTGTCCTGCTTGTCAAGGGAGCAACGATAAGCGTTGGACTATATATGTTCCCTAAATTGTTCTGCAGTATAATCACCGGTCGCGTACCGCCCTGTTCGGAACCTATGTAAGGGCTCAGATTTGCTACATATATCTCTCCTCTTTTAAAACATCTCTCTTCCATATCTGCCTACCTCCTATGTAAGAGCCGGCAGAATAGCAGTAAATGCCTTCTGCCAGCAAAACATTTCTATATGATATCTTCCATATTTGTCCTCGACATCCCGGAAGTGAGGAATCCATCAAACGGCAAGCAGCGTACTTGCTCCACGGGACTCTCACCCCAACTGTGGTTCTCACAGAGCCGCCCCCATTGCGTGATCCTGCTTTACAGGGCTGTGGCTGGACGGGAGTATCATTATCCTCTATGGTGGTCATCGCGCAGGACAGGAGCTGCCTGTCGTTTATTGCCGAATATTTATCGCTTACAAGTTCTTGTAATAGGCGTATCCGCAAATGGCGCTTATACTCATCGTATTACCATAGATAATGTATCTGATGGACTGAGTATTCTGTTATGAAGGTTCATCGGAGGTTTTTATTTTGTCTGCTTCTTATAAGCTTTCATCGTTCCTCCTACATGTTAGGCACCCGTAAATCTAAAAATATGAATCGTAGCAAAATATATTTCAAATTTTTATTCGCAAAACTTCCACATAATTCTGTATTTCAAATTAGACATAACTTCACAAACAAAAGCATTTGATCAATCTGTGGAATTTTATTGGCTTATCCTGTATAATTCATATCAAGACATCAATAATATGAACAATAAAAAGTATTATTATTTCGTACAGAAATGGACAAATCTTATGGATATCACAAAATTAATTGGTGAAACAACAGAATATGATAAGAAGGTCGCGCTTGAAATAAGAAAACCCAAAAGCTGGTGCAAAAGCGTCAGCGCCTTTGCCAATACATCCGGAGGATCTTTGATTTTCGGTATTTCCGATGATGGGAATATTGTTGGATTACATGATCCTGAAGGCGACGCTGAAAGAATCAGTGAAATAGTCAAGACAAGGTTAGATCCCATCCCGGAATTTCTCCTTCGTTTTTACGAATCAACGGATGGTAAAAGATTAGTCATACTTGACATCTATAAAGGCGACGAAACTCCATATTATTATTCCGGAGACGGTGTTTTAGAAGCATATATTCGTGTCGGAAATGAAAGTGTGAAGGCAACTTCAACAGAATTGAAGAGGCTTGTTCTGCGCGGAAAAAACACTTCCTACGATTCTCAAAACTCTCATTACAAGGCAAGCGATTATGCTTTTTCCAAGTTAAGAGAACGATATAAAAAATGGACTGGAAACAGCTTTGATGATAAGGATCTTATTTCTTTCGGACTGGCAAACGAACAGGGATATCTTACGAATGCCGGCGCTTTGCTTGCTGACAACAGCCCTATCCGATGGTCAAGAGTATTTTGTACAAGATGGAACGGGTTAAATAAAAGCGGTGGAACAATGGACGCTATAGATGATGCCGAATATTCGGGAAGCATCATTTCACTCATTGAAAACGGAGAAGCGTTCATCAAGCGAAACAATCGCGTAATGTGGCGTAAAACAGATAACTCACGAGAGGAAATGCCTGAGTATGTGGAGCGCAGCTATCACGAAGCGCTCATAAACGGGCTGGCTCACCGCGACTATTTAATCAATGGAAGTGAAGTTCACATCGATATATACGATGACAGAATAGAAATTTATTCTCCCGGCGGCATGCCGGATGGTTCACTGATTCAGGAGCGAGATCCGCTTACTGTCCCCTCCACCAGAAGAAACCCTGTTCTCGCAGATATACTGAACAGACTCGGATATATGGAGAGGAAAGGCAGCGGATTCGAAAAAATCATCAGCGGTTATGAGGTTCAGATAAATTACAAAGAGGATAAAAAGCCAACATTCCGATCCGACCAATACCAGTTTACCGTCATTATGCCGAACCTTAATTATGATGTCCCTCAAGTTGATACTCAAGTTGATACTCAAGATGACACTCAAGTTGATACTCAAGAGAACTTGGATTCTCAGATTATAAAATTGATTCGACAGAATAATAAAATAACTACAGAACAAATGGCCATTGCTTTATGTGTAAGCATTAGTACAATTAAACGTCGAATTAAAAAAATGAAAAATGTAACTTATATCGGACATGGATATAGTGGCCACTGGGAAATCACTGACACACCAAAATAATGTTCAAGGGACGGCAAAATCCAATTCTGCCGTCCCTTTTGGCACTGTTTATTTCAATTTCTTTTTTATCACTCTAATACGCCTCGAAACACTTGGCTGAGTGAGATTCATCTTTTCTGCAATTTCTGTCTGTGATTTCTCTTCAAAGACATACATTGTCAGTATTTCTATTTCTGCGATGTTAAGATTTTTTATTTTCTTTACCAAGTTCGTATTTTCAATTTCCTCGATCCATCCATATCTGCTATCCTGTGTTAGAGCCCGCTGAAAACAGCCACTACGAGCTCAGTTAAATTGACCAATATG
>CAUDEQ010000029.1 GCA_958448635.1 uncultured Bacillota bacterium
GCAGGTAAATGATTACGGCAAATATAACTGGAGCATGTTCGATGCAGACGCAAAAAAGAAGCGTCATGATGAAGTCTTTCCCCGCGATATGGAAAAGGCGCTCATGCTGGGAAAAGAGATGGTTAAGGAGCCATGGAAAGGACAAGCGCAGGAATAAAGCTATGAATATATGCCTTGCAGCATGTCACAGCAGACAGCTTGTATATTAACATCAGTTTCGTTTCAGTTTAGAAATGTAGAGTATTATTTACATATTAATGAACGTGAAACGGGAGGTACTTATGAGCAGAAAGCGGGGAGACAGGAAAGACGGCGTGTGGCTGAAGGAGCTGGACGGCTTTCATTATATAATGCCGTATCTGATGCCGAGCCGCTGCGATGCAGAGGTTTACATAGAAAAACAGCTGGATGTCACGCAGCTTATGAAATTTCTTGAGGAAAAAAACGCACCCGGAGCGCCGCATAAGACCACTATTTTTCATGTGTTCGTGACAGCGGTGGCGAAGGTTCTCTGCGAAAGATTGCTGCTCAACAGGTTCGTGGCAGGAAAAAGACTGTACCTCAGGAATAAAAAGACCATGGCATTCGTGGTAAGGCGGCAGTTCACCGACAGCGCCGAGGAATCATTGATGGTGATGGAGGTGGATGGCGGCACCACGCTGGAAAAGGTAAGCCGGCAGATACTGGGAGATGCCGATAAAATAAGAAAAGCAGACGGCAACGATATCAACGATCTGCTGGACAAGCTTAAGAAGATGCCAAGATGGCTGATGCGATTCATCATGTGCATTTTCAGGTTTCTTGATTTTCACGGTCGGATGCCTGAGAGCATCTGCAGAGGCGACAGCAACTATGCCACGGTGCTTCTTTCCAATCTTGGCAGCATAGGAAGCGACGCCGCATATCACCATCTCAACGATTACGGTACAAACTCCATAGTCATTACCATAGGAAAGCTCCATAAGGCGCCTGTGGAGGATGAGGAGGGGAATGTGACTATGCGCAGCGTCATAAATATAGGCGTTACCGCAGACGAGAGAATAGCAGACGGCTTTTACTTTGCCAGATCTATACAGCTGCTGGAGGATATTCTGCAGCGGCCTGAACAGCTGGAGCTTCCGATAGGCGGAGAAGGAGCATCAGGAGCAGCAGAGGTAGAAGGGAATGGAGAAGAGATAAAGGAGGCAATCGGATGACAACCATAAATTACCCCAACACATCCATGGTGGAGCAGGTGTATAAGTCTGCGGAAAAATCACCGGAGGCAGTGGCATATCAGTTTCAGGGTAAGAAGACAACGTATGGGAAATTTATAGATAAGATAGAAAAAACGGCAAGGAGCTTCATGGCGGCCGGCATAGGCGAAGGCGACAGGGTGACCATATGCATGCCCAACACGCCGCAGGCTGTTGACAGCTTCTATGCCCTCAACAGGATAGGTGCAGTGCCTGTCATGATACATCCGCTGTCAGCTCCGGCGGAAATCGCATTTTTCGTTCGCAATTCGTCCAGCAAGGTGATAATAACCCTGGATATGTTCTGCGAAAAGGTGGAAAAGGCGCTGAGCAGGGAGGAGAAGCAGGTGAAGATCATCGTTGCGTCCATCAAGGATGAGCTGCCGGCACCTGTCAACATGATATATCCCCTGACGGTGAAGAATAAATTCAAAAAGCCGCACAACAGCGAAAGAGTGATGAAGTGGTCGCGATTTATGAAGTCAGGCTCAGGAGCAGTGAGCCTTCCGGAGAAGCTTCCGAAATACGACGACGTGGCGGTAATCCTGTTCAGTGGCGGCACCACAGGTACGACCAAGGGAATCCTTTTGACAAACCTCAATATGAATGCCCTGGCGCTTCAGACGGGAACGGCTGCAAGATTTTCTCTGGACGGCCTCAGGATGCTGTCGGTGATGCCGCTGTTCCACGGATTCGGACTTGGTATAGGCATCCATACGCCGCTGGTGTTCGGAGGCGCCTGCATACTCGTGCCGCAGTTCAGCATAAAGACATACGCAAAGCTGATAAAAAAGGAGAGGCCAAACGTCATTCCGGGAGTGCCGACTCTCTTTGAAGCTCTTCTCAGGACAGAAGGTCTTGAGAACTTCGACATGTCATTTCTCAGAGGCGTATTCTGCGGAGGCGATTCGCTTTCCATAGAGCTGAAGAAAAAGATGGACGCATTTCTGGCGGAGCATAATGCAAAGGTGCAGATAAGGGAGGGCTACGGCACCACCGAGTGCGTTACTGCCAGCTGCCTCACTCCGTACAGCGAATACAAGGAGGGCAGCATAGGCGTTCCATTCCCGGACACATATTACAAGATAGTCGTTCCCAATACCAACGTTCCTGTGGCAACGGGGGAAGAGGGCGAGATATGCATAAGCGGCCCTACTGTTATGAAGGGGTATCTGGATGCTCCCGAGGAAACGGCAGATGCGCTGAAAGCTCACGGCGACGGCAGGATATGGCTCCATACGGGAGATCTGGGAGTGATGGATGAAGACGGCTTCATATATTTCAAACAGAGGATAAAACGCCTCATAATAGTTTCAGGCTACAACGTATATCCGTCTCAGGTGGAAAACGCCATAGATTCTCACCCTGACGTGCTGTATTCCTGTGCCATAGGCGTGAGCGATATTTACAAGATGCACAAGGTGAAGGCCTTCGTGGTGCTTCGTCCCGGAGTAGAGCCATGCGAAAGGATAAAGGAGGAGATACTCCACAACTGCAGAGAAAGGGTATCTCAGTATGCAGTTCCTTATGAGATCGAATTCAGACCTGAGCTGCCCAAGACGCTGGTGGGAAAGGTGGCATACCGCGAGCTGGAAAAGGAAGTAAACGGAGAAATCGCCTGAAGGCAGCAATCATGCGAAAATAATGAAAATATTATCTCTATAAATCAGGCAGCTGTACCGTGAAGGTGGTGCAGCTGTCTTTGCTGTTTACGGATACAGAGCCGCTGTGGAGCTGTACGATGCGGCTGACTATGGCCAGACCCACACCGTTTCCCTCGGAGGAATGAGATTCGTCAGCCTGATAAAACTTGTTGAATATCTTGTCCAGCTTTTCCTCAGGGATATCAGCGCCGCTGTTGGTGATGGAGACCATCAGGAAATGGTTCTGACGCTTTACATCGACGCGGACGATACCGCATGGCGGAGAAAATTTCACGGCATTGTCCAGAAGGTTTATCCATACCTGCTTCATCAGCTCCTCGTTGGCTTCGATCATGTACTCGTCCAGCTCCAGCTCCAGTTCCAGAGATTTCCGGCTCCATTTGGATTCAAGGAGCAGTATGCAGGAGCGAAGCTGCTCGGACAGATTGTATCTTGAAACGTCCGTCAGTATTGACTGATTCTCCACCTTTGTGAGATTCAGCACATTGGTTGCCATCTGTGAAAGGCGCATGGACTCCTCCTCGATGACGTTGAGATATTCCGCCCGCTGAGCTTCCGTCAGATTGCTGCGCTTTAAGAGCTTTGCAAAGCCTGCGATGGAAACTATGGGCGTTTTGAATTCATGGGAAAAGTTGTTGATGAAGTCGCTTCTGAGCATTTCCGTATGCTCAAGATCCTCCGCCATTTTGTTGAAGCTGTCCGAAAGCTTTGCGAAGGCAGGATGGTTGGTTATGGGCCATCCGAATTTCAGGCGCACCCTGAAGTTGCCGGCAGCCAGATTGTTGATGCCGTCTATCATCTTGTTTACAGGTCCCAGCGGGATCTCGCTGGCGGCCATGGATACGATAAAGCCCACGAAAATACTCAGAAGGGTGATGAACAGCAGCAGATGGGGGATATCCGGGCTGTATGCCTGCTGAGTTGAGATGGTATCGGTATATATTAGAAGATATACTGCTCCGATGGCGATTATCATCGTTATGGCGATGAGACAGAATACAACGAAGGAAAAGAGCAGCGTCAAAGCGAAGCGTTGTTTTTTTTCAATTTTTTTCATACGTTTTTCACCGCCTTGTATCCAAGTCCCCTGACGGACTCTATGGAAAATTCGCTCCAGCCCTCGAAGCGCTTTCGCAGCCTGCCGATGTGGACTGTGACGGTTTCCCAGCCTGTCTCGCTGTCTACGCCCCAGATTTCGTCCATCAGCTGTATGCGTGTGAATATCTTGCCCGGATAAGACAGCAGCTTATACAGCAGGAGGAATTCCTTCTGAGGAAGCTCCTGGGTGCTGCTTCCCTTTGTCACGGTCATGGCATCGTAGTCCAGCACCACGTCTCCAACGACGATCCTGTGATCCATGGCTATCTGGGCGCGGCGCAGAAGAGCCTTGATGCGGAGCAGCATTTCCTCCTCATCCACCGGCTTTGTCATGTAATCATCCGTTCCGACGATGAAGCCTCTGTGCTTATCCTCCGGAAGCTGCTTTGCCGACACCATGAGAATAGGCAGCTCGTTGCGATTTTCCCTCAGCAGCCTTGTGAATTCATAGCCGTCCATTTCAGGCATCATGATATCCAGCACCACAAGATCGATGTGGTGGCGATCCATGAGGCTGAGGGCAGCGTTTCCGTTTTCTGCTGTGAATACGGTGTAGCTTTCGGCCTCAAGAACTGCCTTGAACAGCAGTCTGGTGTTTTTATCGTCATCTGCAACAAGGATATGAAACATGGTTATCACCTCCGGTGTTATCATGGACCTCTATGGCAAACAGAAGTCATATACCTATTTTACCATGGACGGCGTCAAAATACATCTCGGTTTCAAGGAAGCAGATGAGCTCGGCAGATGCATGGAATACATCGAGAGTATAGAGAATACGGCGATAAGGGACATCGCCCGTGCAGAGTACTGTTATTTCAGCGGCAGGCATGAGGAGGCGGTAAATCGCGTCAGATCCTATCTCAATGATAAGAATATATATATAAGGCTTTCAGCCAGTCTCATTTATGCTTACGCCAATTTTTCTCTTGGAGATATAAAAGCTGCCGGATATGCTCAGGAAAAGGTAAAAAACGCATTGCAGGAGGATAACAATGCGGAGATCAAGGTTGGTGCAGCGGAAGCATTCATAAGCATGACGGCTTCGGTGCTTTTGCATATGCCTATACCGGAAGGGATTCCTGATTTTGAAGAGTTTACGCCTGCATTGCCGCCGGGCATCAGGCTGTTTGCCTTGTATATAAAGGCGCATTATCTCTATTTAAAAGGCGAATACGAGAGAAGCCTCGGTGTTGTGGATGCAGCTCTCGGTATGGGGATCGGGGAATTTCCGATTCCTGCAATATATATGAATTTAATAGCTGTGATGGATAACATCAGTCTTCGCAGAAGGGAAAAGGCCGAGGGGCATCTTATGGCAGCATGGCGCACAGCCCAGCCGGACGACCTCATCGAGGCCTTCGGCGAGCATCACGGGCTTCTGGGAGGAATGCTGGAGTCTGTAATCAAGCCGGAATGGCCGGAGGATTTCAAGCGGATAATCGATATCACCTACAGATTCTCCGCCGGATGGCGTAAGGTTCACAACCCGATGACAGGCCACGATATGGCGGACGATCTGACGACCACCGAGTTTGCGGTGGCCATGCTGGCGGCGAGGGGCTGGACAAATCAGGAAATCGCCCAACATATGAAGATATCCGCCCATACGGTGAAGGCTCACGTTTCTGCAGCCCTGCAGAAGCTGGGAGTGCGGCAGCGAAGGGATTTGAAAAAATATATGCTTAAATGATAAGAAAGGATCAACGGTCCTGATATTACCCGTTTTACATATGAAACGGGCGATGTCAGGACTGTTTTTTTCTGATATGATTTAGGAAATACCGGATTTGTATGGAAGTGTATGGAAAGGAGAGCGCTATGAAGGCTGCGGGAGATATGGAAAGACGCCGGCAGACGGAAGAGCTGCGTAGGTACGATATAGAAGGCGCAGTACTGGAGACCGAGCTGTGTCTTGATGAGCTCACCGGATTGTACATAGAGATACTCCCTGACCTTATTGAAAAGCCTGTTTATACTGCCAAGGGAAATCCTGTGATGTTCACGGGGGAAGACGCCTGCTCATACGGACAGCCGCGTGAGGGAGAGTCGTGCATAGACTGCGGCTCGTGTATCCATTATAATCAGATGCCGGACACCTTGCTGGGGGTGTGCAGACACGAGAAAAAGCGTAAGGCTTCGGGATGATGGCAGGAAGATAATGATGATTACTTCGGCGCAGATGACGCCGTTAAGTATATAACATATCAGATGATAAAGTTAAGGAGGTAGGAAAATAATGAAGAAACGACTGATGGCAGTGCTGACAAGCCTGTGCATGATGTCTGCGCTGATGCCGGCGGCGGCCTTTGCTACCGGCGGCAACCCGGGAGTAGGAGGGACAATCCCCGGCTCGATCAAAGTGGGAGGGGTAACGTTGAACTCCGGCGGAGTCGTGTATGCGAAGACAGATACGGACGGTAACGTGATTACTGAAGGAGCAGATGAAGAAAACTATAACATCATGTGGAATGGCTTAAATCTGACCCTCAATAATGCTAAAATAGTGCATACAGACGGATGTGCCATCGATGCAGAGGGCGATCTTTCCATTACACTGGAGGGGAATAATACAGTTAGCGCGTCCGATACGGGAGACGAATATGAGCACTTTGATAAAGGACTGGCGGCGATCCACAGTACAGGCGACATCACAATCAATGATGGTGGAGGAAAAGGCATAGGTTCAATCGACGCATCTGTTGTCAATACAGTGGGAAACCATGCTGACGGCATCAGAGCTGCAGGCGATATCAATCTTGATAACGTCGAGGTTACTGCTGAGGGAGCCAAGAATCTGGAGAATAGCAGCACGCCTGACTACAGCAACGGTATATGCAGCGATAGTGGCGACATTGACATTTATGATAATGCCAACGTAACTGCAAAGAGCGGGTTTGGAAAGACAAGCGTTGCAGGCATCAATGCTGCTAACGGCAACGTGACCATCAGAGGCAACGCAACTGTGGTTGCATCTGTCTCCATGAGGACGGCTCCAATGAATGAAGGAGACGGCACGAAGGTTGACGGTATCAGAGCTAATGGTGATGTGAATATCGCAGAAGCTGCTAAAGTCAACGCTATAGGCAACGTAAGCGCCGTTACGGAGCCTGAGTACAGCGGCGGTATATACAGCGAAACAGGTGATGTAGTCATCGCAGGAGAGGGTACCGATGTCTATGCAGACGGCGGTATTGCGACGAAGGGCGTTGCAGGTATACACGCCCATGGAGGCAATGTGAGCATAAGCGCCAAAGCAAATGTGGAAGCGAGGGTAGCGGCAAGCACAAAGGAATCGCTCTCAATGGGGGGGGGCGGCACTATCGCTGACGGTATCCGGGCAGGCAAAAACGTGGATATCGACAATGCGACGGTAGAGGCGGTAGGATTTGTCTTCAAGGACAAGGCTCCATCCCCTGAATTTCCTAAGTACAGCGGCGGCATATTCAGCAGGACAGGAAATATATCCATCAAGGGTGAGGCTGCTGATGTCACCGCAGAGAGCGGGTATGGAAGAGATGACATCATAGGTATATACGCCGAGGAAGGCAGTGTGAACATCAGTGACAAGGCAGTAGTCAGAGGGTTATCCGGTGGAGATAAGTATATGGGATGGGTGCGTGATGATGCTGACGGTATACGTGCGCTCAATGATATAACGATAAATGATGCAACTGTATATGCCATTGGTGGTGACTCCGGCTCTGACAGTGACGGGATACACAGTGAAAAAGGCAATGTCACCATCGAGAGCGGAAAAGTGGATGCCATAGGCGGCGCAATTTCTGAAGACTATTATCCTCCTGCTAATGTTGATTTAAGGAGCACAGGTATATGTGCTGAGATCGGAAAGGTAATCATCAACGGAGGAGAGGTGTATGCTCGCGTAGACGCTACAGAGGGCAATGCGGCCAACGGCATATTTGCCGGCGGTGATGTGGATATCAACGGCGGGGACATTCACGCCGATGGAGCAGTATCCGATGAGATAACGTACGAGCCTGCAACGAACGCTGCGGTACTGAATTTAAACAATGGATCCAATGGCAAATCAAATAAAATGAGACCGGAATTCTCACAAGGCATATTCAGTGAGGCAGGTAACGTAAATATATCAGGTGCGGAAACGGAAGTCGAGGCGTGTGGAGGATATGCGATAAAAAGCAATGTAGCCATCGGAACGGCTGCCGGTAACATTCTTATGAATGGCGGCAACGTGCGCGCTCACGGACTTGAAGATGAAGGTGCAGCTTACGGAGTGAATGCGATGAAGAACACCGACGGTAAAGGCGGCGACATCATCATAACAGGAGGAGTGTTCTCAGCTGCGGGAAATAACGGCGGCATCAGCTATGCCGGAGACCTGAAGGCAAGCCCTGCGGCAAAGCATGCCATAGAGATGAAGACAGGCGACACCATCAAGTATACTAATGATGTAGATATCTTCGAAGGTCATAAGGCTGTAGACTATAAAGCTACTTATGCAGCTGCAAAAGCCATAAAAGGCTCTCCGTTCAAGGCTGAGACAGTTGTAGAGAGAAATCTTGTCGCAGAGAAGCAGTACTTCGACAGCAGAGTAGTGAAGGCTGACGCTCCGGCAGGCGGCGAGCAGACAGATGCCAACAAGCCGGGACCTAAGACAGGCGATGACAGCAACATGGCGCTGTGGGCAGGCATATTGGTTCTGGCGGCAGATCTCTATATACCTAAGGGCAGCACAGGCAGGCTGCCTGCCATCGCAGTATGCGGTCCATTCGGAGCTGTAAAGGAGCAGTGTTCAGGACTTTATGCGCATACGCTGGCTAAAAGAGGCTTCCTGACGCTGGCATTTGACCCTTCATTCACGGGAGAAAGCGGCGGTAACGTCAGATACATGGCTTCACCGGATATAAATACGGAGGATTTTCAGGCGGCTGTAGATTTCCTCTCGCTCCATGAAAGGGCAGATGGTGACAGGATAGGAATTCTGGGAATATGCGGTTGGGGCGGCATGGCCATCAACACGGCGGTTATTGACACAAGGGTGAAGGCCACCGCTGCCATGACGATGTACGATATGACGAGAGTCAACGCCAAGGGATACTTTGATGCGGAGGACTCGGCAGAAGCCAGATATGAAAAGAAAAAAGCATTGAATGCGCAGCGTATAACCGATTATGCCAACGGCACATACGCATTGGGAGGTGGTGTAGTGGACCCTCTGCCTGATGATGCGCCGTTCTTTGTAAAGGATTACTACGTTTATTACAAGACGGATCGCGGATATCATGAGCGTTCTCTCAACTCCAACGACGGCTGGAATGTGACAGGTTGTCTTTCCTTCATGAATCAGCCCATACTCAGATACAGCAATGAGATACGCTCGGCAGTGCTGATGGTTCATGGAGAAAAGGCACATTCCTGCTACTTCTCCAAGGATGCATATGCCGATATGATAAAGGATAATCCGTGGAAGGATAATAAGGAGCTTATGCTCATTCCGGATGCTGTCCATACAGACCTCTATGACGGAGGCGGAAAGGATGCGATACCTTTCGATAAGCTGGAGAGCTTCTTCATGGAATATCTGAAATAGAAGCTATAAAACAAGATGGACAGTGATGATGGCCAGAAACTCAGAGGTTCCTGGTTTTTCTTTTAAAGGGCGCAGCGCCATTTCCTCCAGCAGCGTCCTGTTGTTTTCCCATGCGATATGGCATGTCCGGCATATGCATTTTCTGACTGAGTCGGAGGAGGTACGGTATTTCGCAGCCACATCGGGATACAGCCATTTGGTGACAAGCTGGAGCCGTTGAGGCTCGGCTGCAGCGAGAGCTATGGCGAAGGCTGAATAATGAAAGCCTGCGTAGTTGGCGGTTATTCCCAGGCTGCTGAGTATGCGGCAGGCTTCTGCGTATTTTTTGGAGAAGCTATCATGGCAGGCGTCCGTACACAGGCAGCTGACCATTTTTAATGTGGATTTTGTATCTGTCATATATTGCGCCTTTTCTCATGTCGGCATGATGAAGTCTTGTTAGCTGAAGCAATCGTTTTTCTGGAAATATGCGGTATGAAGCATATGGTATGCGATATGATGCAGAGTGCGCTTTGCATCCATATGTACCTATGCAGTAAGTATAATTCCATAAGAGGGCCGATAGGTGAGCGGGAAAGTGATATTCTGTGGCGTGCTTTTGTGTATAAGCAGGAGAATATGGCTGGGCGATATTTCATGCAAAAAAACGAAAAACCGTCAGATGGTGAACGAAAATAAATGAAAATGACTGAATATGATTGACAATGAATGAAAATGGGCGTATACTGAAGGTGAAAAAAGAGGAGAGAAATATGCTGCAGAATATCAGACGCGAAAAGATATTGAATAAGCTGGAAATAAATCGTGCGGTCAAGGTCGCCGATCTGGTGAGAGAGCTGAATACAAGCGAATCGACCATAAGAAGGGATATCGTTGAGCTGGACAGAGAGGGAAAGCTGAAGAAGGTCTTCGGAGGTGCGGTGCCTGTTGAGGCGGGTATGGTGACCATATCCACAGATGTGGCTGAGAGGGAGCAGATAAACACCGAGGAGAAGGACAGGATAGCGAGATTCGCAGCAACTCTCATAGAAAACGGGGATTTCGTATACATAGATGCGGGAACCACCACCTACAGGATGATAGACCATATAGAAAACAAAAGTGCCACATATGTGACTAACGGCATCGTCAATGCCAGGGCACTGGTTCATAAGGGGTTTGATGTATATATGATAGGAGGGATCCTCAGGCCGATGACAGAAGCGGCTGTGGGACCCTCGGCAGTGGATGCGCTGAACAGCTTCAGCTTCACCAAGTGCTTTATGGGGACCAACGGGATAGATCTTGTAAAGGGCTTTTCGACGCCTGATATCAGCGAGGCTGCCGTCAAGTCAGCGGCCATTAGGAATTCAGGGACATCGTTTATACTGGCGGATCACACCAAGTTCGGGGTGGTATCATCAGTGTCCTTTGCAGAACTGGGCGACGCATATATCATCACCGACAAGGTCGATGATGCATACATGAAGAAAGCCCGTATAAAGAAAATAGTATGAGTTAAAATTATAGTAATATAAATGGGAACAGCGATCTGTCAGCCTTCCTTCCGGGAGAGCATGACAGCGATGTGACCGGCAACAAGTAAATTTTTCAGGAGGGAAAGCAAATGACAAAGATTGCGATCAATGGGTTCGGAAGAATAGGAAGACTGTCTTTCAGAAAGATATTCGGAGACAGCAGATACGAAATCGTGGCCATAAATGACCTGACAAGCCCGGACATGCTGGCATATCTGCTGAAGTATGACAGCGTTCAGGGAGCCTACAGGGACCATCAGGTTGAGAACGACGAGAACTCCATAACGGTAGATGGCAAGAAGATCAGAATATACAGTGAAGCCGATCCTTCAAAGCTGCCATGGGGAGAGCTGGGAGTCGACATCGTGCTGGAATGTACGGGATTCTTCGCATCAAAGGCAAAGTCACAGGCACATATCGACGCCGGAGCCAGTAAGGTCCTGATTTCCGCTCCTGCGGGAAATGATCTGCCTACCATAGTATACGGCGTAAATCACGAGACTCTGACTGCAGAGGACAACATCGTTTCCGGAGCTTCATGCACCACCAACTGTCTCGCTCCTATGGCAAAGGCTCTCAATCAGTACAGAGAGCTGAGAACAGGCTTCATGACCACTATACATGCATATACAGGCGACCAGATGATACTGGACGGCCCTCACAGAAAAGGCGACTTTAGACGTGCCAGGGCCGGTGCGATAAACATAGTTCCCAACAGCACCGGAGCTGCAAAAGCCATCGGCCTTGTAATTCCTGAGCTTGACGGCAAGCTGATAGGCTCGGCACAGAGAGTTCCCGTAGCTACAGGCTCCATCACCATACTGGACGCCACCCTCAAGGACGATAGCGAATCAGTATCCGTTGAAGGAATCAACGCAGCCATGAAGGCGGCAGCCACTGAATCCTTCGGATATTCCGAAGAGCAGCTGGTATCCAGCGATGTTATCGGCATGAGCTATGGCTCGCTGTTCGATGCTACCCAGACTCTGGCACAGAGATGCGGAACGAAGATCTATGAAGTGCGTATCGTGGCATGGTATGACAACGAAATGAGCTACGTGTCACAGCTGGTAAGAACGCTGGGTCACATGGCAAGTCTTATTTAACAGATATAGCCTCTTCCATTATCTGAACTCCGGCGCTGCAGCCAAGCCTATCTGCACCAAGTTCGATGAATTTCAGAGCATCCGTGAGGGTTCTTATCCCGCCGGATGCTTTTATTTTTGCCTTTCCTTCTACGGTGCGGAGCATCGTGACGACAGCCTCCTCGGTGGCTCCTGCCGTGCTGAAGCCGGTGGAGGTCTTGACGAAATCAGCTCCGGCCTTTACAGCTAGCCGGCATGCTGTGATTATCTCCGAATCGCTGAGAAGGCACGTTTCGATGATGACCTTCAGCAGAGCGCCTCCGTCTGCTGAACTTCCGTAGGAAATGGGATAGCCGTGGCAGACCTCCACCAGGGCGGAGATTTCATCGAAGACGTAGTCGCATCGTCCGTCTTTCAGCGCACCTATGTTCATGACCATATCTATTTCGGCTGCGCCGCCGGCGATGGCCTCACGTGCCTCGGCCGCCTTGGCGAATGTCGTCATGGCGCCCAACGGGAAGCCTACTACGGCCGCAACCTTTACATCGCTTCCCTCAAGTTTTTTATATGCGTCGGCAACGTGGCAGCCGTTGACGCATACGCTGTGGAAATCGTACCTCAGAGCTTCATCGCAGAGCTGCATTATCTGCTCATAAGTGGCGTCGGGCTTCAGCAGCGTATGATCTATGTACTTGTTGATTTTCAAATTTGTCCTTGGATCCATAATATTATTTCCTTTCCGCATTGAGTATACCATAACGTTTTATTGCAATAAAGTCCTTTCAGAGGTATAATGAATTATTAAAGTTTTTTAAAGAGAAAGGACGATGAAAATGAGAATATCCGAAATGTTTGCAAGCAAGAAGCCTGTTTTTTCCCTGGAAATATTCCCGCCGAAAAAGAAGGCGAACATCGAGACCATATACGATACGGTGGCGCAGCTTACGGTGTGCAGACCTGATTTCATAAGCGTTACATACGGTGCGGGCGGCAACATGGCAGATAATTCCACATGTGAGATAGCTTCCAAGATAAAAAAGGATTACGGCATCGAAGGCGTGGCGCACCTCACCTGCGTCAATTCCTCAAGGGAGGACGTCAAGGAGATGATAGACAGGTTTCACAAGGCCGACATAAAGAACGTGCTGGCGCTGCGTGGAGACATAGTTCCGGACCGGCCCAGAAAGGATGATTTTGCCCACGCCAATGAGCTGGCAATAGAGATTCAGAGAAAGTGTAACGACGATCTGGATATCCTCGGGGCATGCTATCCGGAGGGACATTATGAGAGCAGATCCCTCGATGAGGATATACATAATCTGAAGTACAAAATAGGAGCGGGAGCCAATGTGCTGATAACGCAGCTCTTCTTTGACAACAAGTGCTTCTATGAATTCATAGGCAAGGCCAGAATGATGGGAATAAAAGTGCCTGTTTCCGCAGGCATAATGCCTATAGTAAATTCCAGACAGATAGAGAGGACGGTGGCTCTCAGCGGTGCCAGCCTGCCTCCTGAATTCACCAAGATGATCAGTACCTATGAATACGATCCGGAGGGGCTGTTTGAGGCAGGTATAGCATATGCTGTAGGACAGATAAGGGACCTCATCACCAACGGTGTGGACGGCATACATCTGTACACCATGAACAATCCTAAGGTGGCTCTCAAGGTATACGAAGAGATAAAGGATCTGCTGTAGTGTAGCATCGGAGGATACAGGCAGCTGCGTGAGGCTGCCGGAGCAGGAGAAGTATGAAAATAGATATAACACGTCCCGTGGACAGGGAGCAATGGCTTGAGACTCTTCATGTAAAGGGCAATGCTGACAGCCGGCTGATGGAAAGCCTGCAGGAGGCGGAACGCATCCTTCTGAAGGAAGCCGGCCCCAAGGCTGTATACAGGCTGATGGACAGGCAGCTTTTTCACAGCGAGGGCTTTTCAATAGAGAAGCATCTGGAGGGCTGTCATAAAGTGATAATAATGGGTCTGACCCTGGGCTCGGGAGTTGACAGCCTTATAAGACGGACTCAGATAACGGATATGCCCACTGCGGTGCTGATAGATGCCGGAGCATCTGTGCTGATAGAGCAGCTTGCCGATGAATATCAGCGATATATATGCGACAGTCTGGCGGAGACTGAAGGCGGCGTGGGCAATATATACACAACATCTCGCTTCAGTCCGGGATACGGCGATTATCCCGTTACGGAGCAGATGCGTGTTCTCAGGTATCTGGACGCCGGAAGGAAGATAGGCCTCACGGTAACAGCGGAAAGCCTGATGGTACCGAGAAAGTCGATAACGGCTGTGATGGGACTTTCCGACCGTCCTGTGACGGGGAGGCCGGCGACATGCGGTGAATGTGTTCTTAAGGATAAATGTGAATTGAGAAAAGAGGGGAAATTCTGTGGCGATTGATTTTAAGAAAAAGGTATATGTACTTGACGGAGCAATGGGTACGATGCTCCAGAGATCGGGAATGGGTTCGGATGAAACCAGTACTCACTTCGGGCAGACGCATCCGGAAATACTGAAGGACATACATAAGCAGTATGTGGATGCAGGAGCCGATATCATATATGCTGCTACATTCGGAATCAACAGATACAAGATAGATGAGCTGGATGTGACACTGGAGGAAGCTGTCAATGTTGCCATGACGGCAGCATCGGAGGCCAGGAGAGAGGCGGCGCAGCAGGGACGAGACGTCAAGGTGGCTCTGGGCCTTGGTCCCATAGGGGAGCTGCTGGAGCCCATGGGAACTCTCAGCTTCGAAGATGCATACGAGACCTTCGCACAGGTGGTGAGAGCAGCCGTAAAGGAGGATGTCTGCTGTGCTCCTGAGATGCTTCCCGATCTGGCTGTCATCGAGACGATGACGGATCTGTATGAGGTGAAGGCTGCGGTACTGGCAGTAAAGGAAAATTCACGGCTGCCCGTGATGGTATCCATGACCTTCGAAGAAAACGAAAGAACCTTTACTGGAACCGATCTTGAATCCATGGCTGTCACTCTGGAGGGACTGGGTGTTGATGCCATCGGTATCAACTGCTCTCTCGGGCCTGTGGAGATCCTTCCCATGGCCGGAAAGCTCAGACAGCTTACGGAACTCCCTGTATTTGCCAAGCCAAATGCAGGACTGCCGGATCCTGCTACGGGAGAATACGATATAACATGCGGTGAATTCGTCGACTGTATGGCGGAGTATATCGACATGGGGATAAACATGATAGGAGGCTGCTGCGGAACTGATCCCGAATATATCAGGGGGCTTGCGGCGGCCAGAGATGCGCATGGCTCGGCAGGCGATGATGAAGAGGCGGCTGCCGTGAGAATATGTGACGAAAGCGGCGCTGAGGACAGGAGAGCAGCGGAGAAGACTCTCAGGCTCTGCAGCGGCAGCAGCGTGGTGAATGTGGATCACGTCACGGTGATAGGAGAGAGGATCAATCCAACAGGTAAAAAACGCCTGAAGCAGGCTCTGCTGGAGGAGGATTTTGACTATATCATGAATCAGGCCATCGAGCAGATAGAAGCCGGCGCCGAGATACTGGACGTCAACGTGGGAGTGCCTTCGCTGGACGATGTCAGGATGCTGCCCATGACGGTGAAGAAGCTGCAGTCCATAACAGATGTGCCGCTTCAGATAGATTCGTCAAACCCTGAAGCCATAGAAGCTGCTCTCAGAGTATACAACGGCAAGGCGATAGTCAACTCTGTCAACGGTGAGAGAAAGGTGATGGATGAGATACTGCCCATCGTAAAGAAATACGGCGCTGCCGTGGTGGGACTAACCCTGGACGAGAACGGTATCCCGGAGACAGCGGAGGGGCGCTTTGCAATAGCCGAAAGGATACTGGAAAAGGCTCTGAGCCTGGGCATACCACGAGAGGATGTCATAATAGACTGTCTTACTCTTACGGTGTCCGCACAGCAGAAGGAGGCCGCAGAGACATTGAAGGCTGTCAGACTGGTGAAGGAAATATTGGGCCTTAAGACGGCGCTGGGAGTATCGAATATCAGCTTCGGTCTGCCTGCAAGAGGTATCGTCAACAGAACCTTCCTGACGATGGCCATGGAAAACGGGCTGGATCTTCCCATAATAAATCCCAACGATGAAGACATGATGGCAAGCATAATGGCGTTTAACGTCCTTAAGAACGTCGATGAGAATGCTGTCAGATATATAGAAAGATACGCAGATACAGCGACAGCTGCGGAAAGCAAGACGTCTGTTCATGACGGAGCTGCACCTGATATTTTCCATTGCATTGAAAAGGGAATGAAGAAGGATGCCGCTGCGGCAGTGGAGAGGCTCCTGACGGAGAAGGAGGAGATGGCGGTGGTTAACGAATATCTCATTCCGGCGTTGGACAGAGTCGGAAAGGGCTTTGAAAAGGGCACCATCTTCCTGCCTCAGATGCTGCAGGCTGCAGGAGCTGCACAGGCGGGCTTCGATGTGATAAAAGACAGGCTTGCCGCCGGCGACAGAGAGGTGGCTTCCCACGGTCAGGTGGTGGTGGCCACGGTGAAGGGAGATATCCACGATATAGGAAAGAACATCGTCAAGGTGATAATGGAAAATTACGGCTACAGGATGATAGATCTGGGAAGGGATGTGCCTAAGGAGGAAATCGTCAGAGTTGTCAAGGAAAAGGACGTCAGGCTGGTGGGTCTCAGCGCATTGATGACCACCACCCTCAAGAGCATGGAGGAGACCATAGAAGCCATAAGGCGGGAGGCCCCTCAATGCAGGATAATGACGGGAGGAGCCGTACTCACGGAGGAGTACGCCCTTAAAATAGGCGCAGATTATTACTGTAAGGATGCGATGAAGTCCGTCGAAGCGGCACAGGAGGTATTCGATGAATAATTTCAGGATGTGGTTGGCAAATTTTATGAGGGGAAGATACGGGACAGATGATCTCAACAAGTTCCTGCTGGTAATAGCGGTGGTGCTTATCATCATAGATATATTCGTGAGATCATGGTTTGTGGATGCGCTCACTGTACTGCTGCTCATATACATCTACTGCAGAATGTTTTCCAGAAATATAAATGCAAGATACATGGAAAATCAGAGGTTCCTGGGATTTATGTCGAGATTCAGAGGAGGAAGGACGTCGGGCTTCAGCAGAGACCAGTCTCACAGGATCCTCAGATGTCCCGGCTGCGGCTCTCAGCTGAGGGTTCCGAAGGGAGCCGGGAATATCATGATAAGCTGTCCGCACTGCGGTACTAAATTCCAGAAAAAGGTATGACAGGCGGACTGCATAAAATCATATGGTGCTCAAAGCATCGTGTTAAGTGCAGCGGAGCAGGCGGCATGTGAGGAAGATGGGCAAAGCTGCCGGAGGGTCGAGGTGCGAAGCATGATGCATCAAAAGTATAAATTTAATAAAGGAGAGGCATATGTTCAATTCATTTAAGGATGTAAAAGCGTTCATCAAGGAAAAGGACGTCAGGATGGTTGACTTCATGATGATCGACATCAACGGAAGATGGAGACATCTCACCATTCCTGCAGACAGATTTACTGAAGACACCATGAGGAACGGTATCGGCTTTGACGGCAGCAACTACGGGTTTGCTCCCGTGGAAAAGAGCGACATGGTATTCATACCAGACATTTCGACGGCATACATGGATCCATTCATGAAAATCCCTACGCTGGCAATGATAGGCGATGTGTATGTTATAGGGGTGCCGGAAAATCACAGATTCGATCAGGACCCCAGAAATGTCGCCAAGCATGCGGAGGAGTACCTGAAATCGACAGGCATCGCCGATGAGCTGAGAATAGGACCGGAATTCGAATTCCATGTATTCGACCATGTGAGCTTTTCCACCGATCCCAATGAATCCGGCTTCATCATAGATACGGAGCAGGCTGAATGGAATACGGGGAAGAGAGAGTACAACCTGGGCTACAAGATGCCTCACAAGGGCGGATATCATATGGCTCCGCCTCAGGATATACTTTATGATTACAGAAGCAGAGTGACCATGCTGATGGAGGGCATGGGCATCAAGGTCAAGTATCACCATCACGAGGTGGGCGGTCCCGGTCAGGCTGAGATAGAGGTTGAGTTCGGGGGCATAACCGAGATGGCGGACAAGACGATGATGACGAAGTATCTGATAAAGAACGAGGCCATCGCAGAGGGAAGAACGGCGACATTCATGCCGAAGCCTGTACATGCCGAAGCCGGCAACGGTATGCACGTGCATATGCATCTCTTCAAGGACGGTGAGCCGCTGTTCTACGATGAAAACGGATATTCACAGCTTTCGGAAACTGCAATGCAGTTCATGGGAGGAATATTGAGGCATATTAAGGCTCTTTGCGCCTTTACAAACCCTAGCACAAATTCCTTCAAGAGGCTCGTTCCCGGATATGAAGCCCCGGTGACGATAGGCTTTGCCACTGCAAACAGAAGCTCTGTCATAAGGATACCTGCATATGCCAAGGATCCCGACAAGAAGCGTTTTGAGATAAGAAATCCTGACGGCACGTGCAATCCTTATTATGCCTTTGCCGCCATCCTCATGGCAGGCATCGACGGGATCAAAAATAAGATCGATCCCGTTGCGGAAGGATACGGCCCTTACGATTTCAATCTGTACTCCCTGAGCGATGAGGACAAGAAAAAGATAAAGAGCCTGCCTCATACACTGGAGGAGGCAATAGATGAGCTGGAAAAGGATCACGGCTTCCTGACGGAGGGAGGAGTGTTCCCTGAGAGGCTGATCGAGATATGGATAGCCAACAAGAGGGCGGATAACATGAGACATGTCCAGATGCCTACGCCGCTGGAATTCGAGATGTACTACGATCTTTAAGCTCATGCTTGCAGGACTATAATATCAGGATGGAATTTAGATATACATGAAGAAACTGTTGAATCTGGAATATGCCGGCATACACGGCGCATACTGGATGTTCTACGGAGTGATAAGCAGCTTTGCCAGCGTGTTTCTGCTGGCAAAGGGCTTTTCCAACTGGCACATCGGACTGGTGTTGGCTGTGGCAAATGTGCTGGCGGTGGTCATGCAGCCTCTGGTTGCAGATATCGCCGACAGGTCCGGGAGACTGTCTGTAATAGGAATAAGCAAAATACTTACCGTGATGATGATGGCAGCGACAACATGCCTCTTTATCATGGACGGCAGTATGGCGGCGCTGTCCGTCATATTTGTGCTGCTCATAGCTTGGCACACGATTCTCAGACCTCTCTTCAATTCCCTGACCTTCATACTGGAGAAAACGGGAGTGGACATAAATTTTGGAGTTGCAAGGAGCATGGGCTCTCTGACATATGCGGCGTTGGTGGCTGTGCTGGGGACAGTGGTGGAAAAATACGGAGTTATGACACTGCCTGTTACAGGGGAGCTAATACTGGTGATGCTGCTTCTTAGCCTCATTGTCACGGGACGCTCGTATAAAAAAGGTATGAGGATCAGAGATAATGGCGTGAAGGAATCGTGCGGCGAGGCTCTGACCGACACCGACGATGGCGACGGCGAAAGTGAGACGGAGGCTGTGAACCTGATGATGTTCATCAGGAGAAACAAGCTTTTCTTCATCGTGAACCTCGGCGTAATAGGGCTGTATTTCAGCAATTCCGTCCTCAACAACTATATGATGCAGATAGTAGACGGGGTGGGAGGCACCAGTGAGGATATGGGAAGGATCCTGTCGGTTATGGCCTTCTGTGAGATACCTGCGCTGGTATGCTTCGACTGGCTAAGAAAGAGGTTTTCCTGTCAGGGTATGATAAAGGTGGCAGCCGTAGGCTTTACTGTGAAAATCGCAATGTGTTGGCTTGCCGATTCCGTTACCATGATACTGATAGCGCAGTTTGCCCAGATGGTGTCCTTCGGATTGTTCGTGCCGGCAATGGTGAGATTCATAGATGAGATAATGAGCAAGGGAGAGGCCGTCAAGGGGCAGGCCCTGTTCACCACCATGGTTACGGCTACGACTGTGATATCCAGTCTGTTGGGAGGAGCCATTCTCGATATGGGCGGCGCCAAGACTCTGACCTTTACGTCTACGCTTGTCACTGCTGCAGGAGCTGCCGTGGTGATAGCGGCAGTCGGCAGGATCGAAAAAAAACAGAGAGTAAAATGATTAAAAAATAAACGGAGACTGAAACGATTTTGATTGAGAAAATCCCCTGTACTTTGTACAGGGGATTGTTTTTATACATTGAACAGAAAGTGCATCACGTCGCCGTCCTTTACGACGTATTCCTTTCCCTCGGATCTTACGAGACCCTTTTCCTTGGCTGTAGCCAGATTGCCGCCACATTCTATCAGCTTGTCATATGCTATGGTTTCGGCTCTTATGAAGCCCTTTTCAAAATCGGTGTGAATCTTACCTGCGGCTCCCGGGGCCTTGGTTCCGCGCTTGATTGTCCAAGCCCTGACCTCAGGCTCTCCTGCGGTCAGGAAGGATATGAGATCCAGAAGATGATAGGAAGCCTTTACCAGCTTATCGAGACCTGATTCGGCGATGCCCAGCTCTTCAAGGAACATTTCCTTTTCATCGTCCTCCAGCTCAGCCATTTCAGCCTCTATCTTGGCGCATACGACTATAACCTCGGCGCCTTCTGCAGCTGCATATTCCCTGACAGCGGAAACAAATGGGTTGTCCTCTGCTGCTGCATCCTCCTCGGAAACATTGGCGGCATATATTATCGGCTTGTATGAAAGCAGATCGAGGCCTTTGGCGAAATCTGCCTCCTCATCTGTAAGCTCCATGGCTCTTGCAGATCGTCCTTCTCCAAGGAATTCATGGATCCTGTTGAGGAGATCCAGCTCCTTCTGAAGGCTCTTGTCGCCTTTGAGATTCTTAGTGGTTTTCTGTATCCTTCTTTCCAGAACCTCCATATCGGAAAGGATCAGCTCCGTGTTGATGGTTTCGATATCGGAAACGGGATCGATCCTGCCGTCCACATGAACCACATTGGGATCTTCGAAGCACCTTACCACATGAACGATGGCGGAAACCTCGCGTATATGTCCCAGGAACTTGTTGCCAAGCCCTTCACCGTTGGAAGCGCCCTTTACGAGACCGGCTATATCGTAGAAATCTATCGTGGTGTATATGGTCTTTTTCGAATTGTACATTTCGTGGAGTACCTTTAGACGTTCATCGGGAACGGTCACGACTCCCACATTGGGCTCTATGGTGCAGAAGGGATAGTTTGCCGCCTCTGCGCCTGCCTTGGTTATTGCATTGAAAAGCGTACTTTTGCCTACGTTGGGCAGTCCTACGATTCCTAATTTCATGGTGAATTTATCTCCTTTCGATATCAGGCGCCGAGCTTCAGCGTCTGAGGTATGTCGTTTATCACTGCACGCCGGAACGAAGCTGATGGTTCCGCACATTTATAGGGGTAATCGTTATTCCCTGTGTTTTTCTTTGTCCGTCTTGTTTTTATCGGAGTCCTTGATTTCCGCAGCTTCATGGTCTGTCGCTGCCCTCGAGCTTCTTCTGGCCAGTATTATATAGGCTGCTGCGCATACGATTATCAGTGCGATGCTGAGAAGCTGTGCCTGCCTGAAGGGCCCCAGCATGAGGCTGTCCGTTCGAAGTCCCTCCACGAAGAATCTTTCTATGGAATAGAGTATCGCATATGAAAGGAATGTCTGGCCTTCGAATTTTCGTCTGTTGTCTATATACAGGAGAAGAAAGAAGAGAATGAAGCACCATATGGATTCATACAGGAACGTAGGGTGTACGGAGACACCGTCGACGGTTATGGCCCAGGGCAGATCTGTAGGACCTCCGTGAGCCTCAGAATTGAAGTAATTGCCCCATCTGCCGATGGATTGGGCCAGGGCTACTGCAGGAACCACTAAATCGAGAGCGTTTAACGGACGTACCTTCCAGATGCAGCATAGTATCACGGCTACACCGAATCCGAAGATAAGCCCTCCGTGGATGGCGAGACCTCCTTCCCGTATGTTTATGATTTTCATAATGTCGCCGGCATAGTAAGACCAGTTGAATATGACATAGTATAGCCGTGCACCTATGATGGCGGAAGGTATGCATATTATGACAAAATTAAGCACCTGGTCAGAATCGAGTCCATGCACAGGCGCCCTTTTACATGAAATAATCACCGCAAGAATCATTCCTGCAGTGATGAGAATCGCATACCACATTATTTCTATGTTGAAAATAGTGAAAGCTACGGGATCGGGTGTGGGCATTCAAAGCCTCCTGTAATAATGAAGATTATTCGGCGATGACGCTTTCAGGCTCCACCTCTATGATGAGCTCGGCGGAAGTGCCGAGAAAATATACTGAATAAAGCCTTTCTGAATCGTCATTCTGATGTTTGATGAAGTCATCGGCATTGGAAACCTCAGCTTCTCCATCGTGAAGGCAAACGAATCTGGCGTCAAGCCCAAGCGTTCCGTCTACAGTAACGTTGGTGTCGGCAATGTAATAGCCTTCCTTGTATTCCGTGCTTGGAACCACTTCTCTTTCGGAAAAATGAACAGCATATGTGTCGCCTGTTTTTTCCATTGTCACATGACCAAGCATGTTTTCACCGCCGTCGGTGATGAGCTGCTGTGAATAGTCTTCGATGAGGTAGTCGGCGGTTATTTCCGGTTCATCGATGGTGTTGCCTGACTTGTTGCTGCAGCCTGCAAAAGCAAAGGCCAAAAGTATGGAAAGTGTCATGGCTGCAATGCAAATCCTGATTCTGGTTTTCATCGTTTTTCTCCTGAAATTT
>CAUDEQ010000030.1 GCA_958448635.1 uncultured Bacillota bacterium
ATCCACGTGTGCCTAATTCATTTATCTATGTGTCCAGGAAACTGGGTACATATCAAATTCCATTTAATCGGCAGGCTTTTTATATTGCGTGAATATCATCTTTTCATAATACAGGCTTACGGAGCCTCAATCCTTTTGCTGTATTATATGGGGATTTTGACACACGATATACACGCAGCAATACTCGTTGTCACGACGCCTGAGAAGTTCCCTACCCGTTGAAAACAGCCGTCTTCTATGATATTGTATATGTAATAAGCCTGCCGCCACTACAGGCAGGCGGCATAAGCATCATATGCCCGTCCTGTCCCTTAACGGCAGGGGGGCTCCGACTCAGCAACGAATTTAGGCTGAAGAAGGCACTTTCGATCCTATTACGGAATGAAGTACAGAAAAGCGAAAGGTATACACACAATGAAGGAAAGCTACCTGAAAAGCGTCGCCATGTCCGGGCTTTTCAAATATCTGAAGCAAGACGATTACGCTCAGGCGTGGCAGGAGCTTAACATGGCTCCTCGCAGCTACAACGATCAGCAGATAATATACGGACAGGGCGATCCTGTGAGAAGAGCCGGTATTGTTCACACCGGTCTTGTGAAGGGAGAACGCATCCATCCTGAGGGGACATCCTCTCTGGCATATTTTTATGCAAAGGGCGAGGTCTTTGCATTCGAAGGCGCTCTTTCAGGGAAAAAAACTTCTCCCCTTCAGCTTACCGCCGACGACGATACATGTGTAATATTTTTTGACGTTAACAAAATATTTTCCTGCTCCAAGCAGCAGCTCATTTTAAAAGGCATGATGGAGCTGCTGGCCAACGACGATATCAAAAAGCTCTATCGCATCGAGATCCTTTCGAAAAAAGGTCTTCGTGACCGCATAATGACTCATCTTCAGATTATGTCTGCCAGAAGCGGGGGCAGCACCTTCACTCTTGACATGTCCAGGAATCAGCTGGCCAGATATCTCTGCGTCAACAGGACAGCCCTTTCTCACCAGCTCAATGAAATGAAGCGTGAAGGTCTCATCGATTTCGACAAGCGAAGATTCACCGTGCTTCATAAGGAATAAAGCAGCCGGAAGGTTTCTGAAAACGGTATGAGTCATCGCCTTACGATTAAAGTCTCCAAACGACTGCTGCAGCTCTGCTCATTTTGTGACTTTTAGCTGTTTTCAATGGAGTGAAGGATGTAAAGTCTCCAAACGGCTGCTGCAGCTCTGCTTATTTTGTGACTTTTGGCTGTTTTCAAAGAGGATGAAAGAATTAAAATCTCCAAATAGCTGCTGCATGATGTCTCAATGGAGATTATTATGAAGCAGAATAATGAAAAGTCTCCAAACACCCATATTCCCCTCATTTTTTTGAGATTCCAAACCAGCCATGGCTGCTATGCTCAGCCAATGTCTCCGGTGTAATTGATTTTTTTGCAAAGATGTTGTTTTAACAACATCTTTGCGTTTTTTTTCGTGGTATTATACATTCATGGCATGCCACCATTGAATTTTAGGAGGACATGATGAAAAAGATTTTAGCTGTCTCCCTCTCGCTGATTCTGGCAGCGTCTATGCTGCTGATGACGGGCTGTGGAGGCAATGAAGATGAAAAACCTGAAGTTACAGTTCTGGCGGCAGCAAGCCTTACGGATGCTCTGGACGAGATCATTGCAGAGTATGAGAAGGATTCTGACTGCACTGTAAAGGCCAGCTACGGCGGTTCCGGCGATCTGGTACAGCAGATAGAGGGCGGCGCTCCTTGCGACCTCTTTATTTCTGCGTCCAAGAGCAATATGGATCAGCTTGAGGAAAACGGATACATAGATACGGCTTCCAGAAAGGATCTTCTGGTCAATACGCTTACTCTGATCTCCACAGTTGAGAAGAAGGATGCTGTCACTATGGATACGCTGACATCGTCTGACATAAGCATAATTGCTCTGGGCGAACCTGAAACGGTACCTGCCGGCAAATATGCAACTCAGGTGTTAGACAACCTGGGTATCACAGAAGAGCTTACCGAAAAAATAGTTTATGCCAAAGACGTTCGTGCCGTTCTGGACTATGTTGAAACAGGTAACGCAGACTGCGGATTCGTCTACAGGACCGACGCCTTGATGATGGATCCTGAAAAGGGCGCCATCATAGGTGATGTCGCCGGGGATCTGCATGATCCTATAGTATACCCTGCCGCAATTCTGGCAGAGACTTCAGCAGGAGACCATGCTGCTGAATTTTATGAATTTCTCCAGAGCGATTTCGCAAAAGGGGTATTTGAAAAATACGGCTTTACAGTAAAATAAGCAGCGGCAAATCCCCGCATTCAATATTTTAATCGATCACAGTATGTTTGAACCTATTCTTTTATCGTTAAAAGTTGCCTCGCTGGCAACCATATTCGCATTTTTTTTCGGGATATTGTTCGCATATCTCATGACAAGAAAAAAGATACCCGGTAAAAGCATCTGGGAGACCTTGCTTACGCTCCCGCTGATTTTACCGCCTTCGATAGTTGGTTACTTGCTGTTAAAAGTATTTGGCAGAAGGGGCCCTATAGGGGCCTTTCTGCTGGACACTTTCGGAATTCAGGTGGTATTCACATGGATCGCCTGTGTGATAGCTGCAGCAGTGGTAGCCCTCCCTCTTATGTATCAGAACGCCAAGGGGGCTTTTCAGACGGTGGACAGCACTTACGAGATTGCTGCCAGAACTCTGGGAAGCAGCCCTTTTAAGGTTTTTTTGACGGTGACGCTTCCGCTGTCAAGACCGGGCATCCTGAGCGGTATCATCCTGACCTTTGCACGTGCCATGGGAGAATTCGGTGCGACGCTGATGTTGGCGGGAAACATTCCGGGAGAGACCCAGACCATACCTACCGCCATATACTACGCCACTGTGGTGGGAAAGGATGAGCAGGCCAACACCATGGTTTTCATCATGGTAGTATTCTGCTTCTCGCTGGTGCTGGGCCTCAACACATGGCTGAAGAAGAAAAGCTGCGGAGGTATCTGTTAGCATGGGAATATCCTTTGAAATACACAAACGACTGGATCACTTCAGTCTGGACATAGAATACGCCATAGGCAATGAATTTCTCGTCATAGAAGGCCCCTCCGGTGCAGGCAAGACCACGATACTCAACTGCATCTCCGGTATAATACTGCCTGACAGAGGAAGGATCATCCTGAAGGACGAAATACTGTTTGACAGAAACGCAGACGACGGAGGCAAAGCCTATGTAAACGTTCCCGTGGAAAAGCGAAGCATCGGCTATCTATTCCAGAGCTATGCCCTTTTCCCCCATATGACCATTCGTGAAAACGTCCTTTACGGGCTGAAAAACAAACGGGAATACAAGAACAAAGAGACCCGCAGAGAACTGTTGGAATATGCGGACCATATGATGGAAAGCCTGGGAATCTCCCATCTGGCAAAGAAAAACTCAACAGCCGTCTCCGGCGGCGAAAAGCAGAGAACCGCTCTGGCGAGAGCCATGGTGACAAAGCCGTCGCTCCTGCTTCTCGATGAGCCCTTCTCTGCGCTGGATGAAAAAACCAGGGAAATGATATACGAGGAATTCGCAGACTTCAAGTCCACCCTTAAGATACCGACGATCCTCATCACTCACAACCATCGGGAGACTGAGCTTTTTGCGGATAAACACATTACCTTAAAGGAGGGCAAAATAACGCCATGAAAGAAATCGCAGTTGAAAAAGCAGCAGGAACAGTCCTGGCACATGACCTTACCCAGATAATACCGGGAGAATACAAGGGCCCCAGATTCAAAAAAGGGCACGTCATTACGGAGGAAGATATTCCCGTTCTTCTAAGCATGGGCAAAAAGCATCTCTATGTGCTGGAAAAGGACGATACGGACGTCCATGAAAACGATGCAGCCTTTAGAATCGCCTCTAAGGCAGCCGGGCACGGAATAAGGCTTACAGAGCCGTCTGAGGGAAAGATAGAGCTTCTGGCGAACATCGACGGGCTATTGAAAATAGACCGTGAAAGGCTATACCGCCTTGTATCTCAGGACGAGATAATGTTCGCATCCATACATGACAATATCGTTGTAAGAAAGGATGAGAAGCTGGCCGGCACCAGGATAATCCCGCTTTTTGTCGCCGAAGATGTGATGAAAAAAGCAGAGAATGAGCTGGCAGCCGGTCCCATAATAGAAATAATCCCGCTGAAGGAAATGCGCGTAGGTGTGGTCACCACCGGGAGCGAGGTATATTCCGGTCTCATCGAGGACGCCTTCGGCCCTGTTCTCGTAAAGAAGTTCTCAGCTCTGGGCAGCAAGGTGGAAAAGCAGCTCTTTGCAGATGATGACGATGAAATGATAGCCGACTGCATCAGACAGTTGGTGGCGGAAGGAATGGATATCATCGGAATCACCGGCGGCATGTCCGTCGATCCCGACGACAGGACTCCTTCAGGCATAAGAAAGGCAGGCGGCCATGTCGTAAGCTACGGCGCACCTGTCCTTCCCGGAGCCATGTTCATGCTTTCATACATCGGCGACGTCCCAGTTGTCGGATTACCGGGCTGTGTGATGTACAGCCGCACCAGCATATTCGATCTCATCATCCCCAGACTGTTGGCGGGAGAACGCATCACCAAGGCCGATATCAACAAGCTGGCTGTAGGCGGACTATGCCTCAACTGCAAGGAATGTACATATCCTGTATGCGGCTTCGGTAAGGCTTAAATATTCAAATACGGCTTGAAATTTGTTAATTTTCTGACAATACTGGCAATTTCCTCCTTGAAATGGTATCATTGTATATACTATCAAGGAGGTTTTATTATGGCTACTAAATACGGAGGCTATATGGGCAAGGTTCTGATGATCGACTTGTCCACAGGCCACACAAGTGAATATCCGTGGTCAGATGAAGAGCGCAGGCTCTACATAGGCGGCAAAACCATGGCTGCCAAAATACTGGCTGATAATCTTACCTCTGATACAGAGCCTCTTTCCGAGGAAAACATGTTGGCCATCACCACGGGTCCTTTCACAGGCTCAGGTGCGCCAAGCTCCAGCCGCTTCAACATTTCCACACTGTCGCCTCAGACAGGCATACTAACCTCCTCCAACTGCGGCGGAAATTTCGGCTACTATCTGAAAAAAGCCGGCTGGGATGCTCTCCTCATATGTGGAAGGAGCCCTTCTCCTGTCTGGATCGAAATACATAACGATAACATCAGTATCCACGATGCCGCAGATCTGTGGGGCCAATATACCGGCCGCACTCAGGAGCTTCTGGATGAAAAGCTTACAGCTGCCGGAGGCAAGTCTCCTAAAAACGGAAAGATCGTCATTGGGCCTGCAGGTGAGAATCTTGTAAGATATGCTTCAGTGGTCAGCAATGAAAGACTTGCGGGACGAGGCGGCGTCGGTACCGTCATGGGTTGGAAAAACCTCAAGGCCGTCACCGTCTCAGGAAATCGCAGCATAGAGATATGCCATGAGCAGAGCTTCAAAAAGCTGAATAAGAAATGGATAAAATATCTAAAGCACCACCCTCTTACCGGCGATCAGCTGCCAAGACTGGGAACTGCCGGCCTTGTCTCCACTATGCAGATGAGGGGTCAGCTCAGCACCAGAAACTATAGATACGGGAAATACGATGATTACGAAATGGTCAACGGCGAAACGCTTGCCGAGGAATTCAACATAGTCAACAAGGGCTGCCTCACGTGTCCCATTAAATGCGCCCGAACAGTGGAGGTCAACGGTAAGGCTGTAAAGGGGCCTGAGCTTGAAACCCTCGGACTCCTCGGCGGCGGCATACTGAACAACGATCTCTCACTAATCAACAAATGGAACTACGAGCTGGATGAGTTGGGTATGGATACGATTTCCGCAGCTTCTACTCTGGCCTACGCCATGGAGGCATGCGAGCAGGGCCTGTGGGATAACGGTCTGCGATTCGGCGAAACAGAGGCGATATCGGACATCTGGGAAGACGTCGCTCATCGTCGCGGCATAGGAGATGAGCTGGCCAACGGATCGAAATGGCTCTCAGAAAAATACGGAGGCAAGGAATTTGCCATACACTCCAAGGGTATGGAGCTGGCGGCATACGAGCCTAGACGCTCCGTAGGTTTGGGTCTGGGCTACGCCGTGTCCAACAGAGGAGGCTGTCATCTCAACGGCGGCTACATGGTTCTCGTGGAGGGTCTGAGTCTGTCGGTGGATCAGCAGAATCCTCACGGTAAGCCTGACTTCACGGTAATCTTCCAGGATCTGATGGAGGCTGTTTCATCATGCGGTCAATGTCTTTTCACCACCTACGCCTTTTTCCCTCCGCCCATCATAAGCAACCCCAACAGCTGGTACACCAAGGCTTTCTGCAAGGCGGTTCCATATATGGGTCCTGTATTCAGGCTCCTCAACAAATTCCCCGGAGTGGTATGCTTCCACCTTCCGGTGATATTCAACCAGTCCAAGGCTCTGCACCTGATAACAGGCATGCCTGTCACCTTCGGCTCCTTCTTCAAGGCAGGAAAACGAGGGTACACTCTGGAGCGCTATATAAACACAAAGTTCGGCATCGACCGCAATGCAGACTCGCTTCCGGCCAGACTCACAGACGTTCCGCAGATCCCCGGCAACGACAGGACACGCGTGCCTTTGGAAAAGATGAAGAACGTGTATTACAAGGCTCGCGGTTGGGATACCTGCGGAATCCCAAGGGAGAAGACGCTGCGAGCTCTCGATATAGATACAGGAAAGTGAGGTGAAGCAAATGGTCACCATAAAGCTCTTCGGAACGCTTCGGCTCAAGACCGGCTGTAAAGGCCTGGAAGCAGATATATCCACCGTAGGCGATGCCTGCACCCTGCTGGCCGAAAGCACCGGACTTTCACCGAAGGAATTTAAGAAATGCATAGCCGTCATCAACGGCACTCAGGCAAAGCTGAACTCCACCCTCAGTGATGGCGATGAGCTGGCCTTTTTCTCACCGTCGGGAGGCGGCTGATGACGATGACGCTACGATAACTTAACATTATATTGATACGAGGAGGTGAAAATCAATGTCCCATAAAATAACCGACCTCTGTATAGGCTGCACTGCCTGTGCCAGACAATGCCCTGCAGGAGCCATCACGGGAGAAGCGAAGGCTCTCCATAAAATAGACGACGACAAGTGTATAGACTGCCATCTTTGCGGCAAGATATGCCCGAAGGGAGCCGTCCTCGACGAATCGGGAAGGCCTGTCGCAAAAACAGCGAAAAAAGATTATCAAAAACCTCACATAGACAGAAGCAGCTGCGTCGGCTGCAGCGTATGCGTTGAGAACTGCCCTATGGACTGCCTGTCCATCGAGGACGCCAGGTTCCATGGAGATATAAATACCTCTGCAGTCTTGAGCAGCCCTGACAAATGCATCGACTGCCGCATATGCTCGAAGGTATGTCCTGTAGATGCCATATCCTTCGGTGCAGCAGGAGAGGTCGCAGACACCGGTGTGAAGCTCAATGCCTACAGAGTATTCTGCCGTATTTATCAAGGCATATTCAAGATAGGTATGTATTTCATACCGTGGGGCATGCCTGAAACCCTGGAGGGCGACGGCTCTGTAAAAAAACTTCCTTCATGGATAAAGGAAAAGGGCTTCGATAATGTCCTCATAGTTACCGACAAGGGGCTGATGGAGCTCGGTATGCTGGATGGCATGCTGGAGGAAATGGATGCAGCAAAGGTAAAATACACCATCTACGACGGTGTTCAGCCAAACCCTACTGATATAAACGTCAGAGATGGACTTAAGCTATTCAGAAGCAACGGCTGTCAGGCCATCGTGGCCTTCGGCGGCGGCTCTCCTATGGACTGCGCCAAGGGTATAGGAGCCACCTCCGTAAAAAACGGCAAGAGCATCGAGCAGCTTCAGGGGCTCTTCAAGGTTCTCCACAGGATACCGAGGATATTTGCAGTCCCTACCACGGCAGGTACCGGCTCGGAAACCACCGTTGCAGCTGTTATCACCAATGCGGCAACCCATCACAAGGCATCAATGAACGACACATCATTAATGCCGAAATTCGCCGTTCTGGATCCTGAGCTTACAGCGGGGCTTCCTCCTAAGGTAACCTCCACTACAGGTATGGATGCGCTGTGTCATGCAGTGGAGGCGTATACCAACAACACATACAACAGCAGGCTCGAAAAGGAGCTGTCGGAAAAAGCCGTGAAGCTTATCTACGATAACCTGTATAAGGCATACTGCGACGGCTCGGATCTCACCGCCAGAGCCAATATGCAAAAGGCAGCCTTTTATGCCGGCAGAGCCTTTACCCGCGGATGCGTAGGGTATGTCCATGCTGTCGGCCACACTCTCGGCGGGCTGTACGGTACGCCTCACGGTCTTGCCATGTCGGTGATCCTGCCTCATGTGATGAGACAGTTCGGCTCCGCTGCCCACGGGAAACTGGCCAGACTGGCCGATATATGCGGTATCGAAGGAAAAAACGATGCCGAAAAGGCTAATGGATTCATAAGCTGGATAGAAGAGCTCAAAGCTAAAATGGAGATTCCTGAAAGGCTTGATGTGATACAGGAAAAGGATATCCCGCAAATAATCAAATGGGCGAAGAAAGAGGCCAATCCACTCTATCCTGTTCCCGTAATCTGGGAGGAAGAGCAGTTTAGAAGACTGATAGACTCCATACGAATCTGATGGAGTATTAAAAAAGCACCCGGTTTTGAATCGGGTGCTTTCGCATTTTCTTAACTATTCAACTATTCTTCTTATTGTAACGATCTTGCCCGGGTCATGCACACCTGAGATCTTTATTCCTGTTCTGCTTGTTGCCGCATGAACGATCTGTCCGCCGCCTAGATATATGGCGATGTGGCCGCTGTAGCAAACAAGATCTCCTGCTTTCGCCTGACTTAAGGAAACTCCCTTACCGCAATATGACTGTGGGCCTACCGTTCTTGGAAGAGATATGCCGAATCTTCCGTATATGGTCTGTACAAAGCCTGAGCAGTCAGCTCCGTTTTCAGGGCTTGTTCCTCCGTAAACGTAAGGATTTCCTACAAACTGACATGCATATCTTGCTATGGCTGCACCGTCACCGCTTCCCATTACCTTTCCGCTGTAATCTGCTCTTACCGTATCCCTAGGTCTTTCCTTGGTGCCTTTGTATATTATGGTATCTACGGACTCCTTCAATACAGCTGTATCTGTAACCTCCGTGGTGAGGATGTTTCCGTTGACACTGGTGAATTCATTGGTAACGATCTGGCTTCCCGATGTACCGTTGCTCTTGACCTTTGTTTCTCCTTCATAGAGACTGTCGGTCTCTTCGTATGTCTTTTCAGCCGCAACCTCTGACACAGCACCCTTTTCGGCGTTGATTGTAACCGAGAAAAGAGGCTTCTCCGTCTTGTTCATGGTAAGCACATAATCTACAGCTTCTTCTTCAGTGAGCACCACCTTCACGTCGTCTCCCCTCTTCAGGTTCTTGCTCTCGGTGGTGAGCTTCTTGTCCACTGTGATGGAATTAATCTGCGCTCCCTCAGGCGAATATTCGTCGATTACTGTCTCTATGACCTTTTCGGCCGTCTCTGCGTCTTCAACGAGGAACAGGTCCTCGTCACCTGCCTTCACCACATATGGATCGTATACTTCCGTTCCGTCTGCATAAACTGCATATGGGGTTGTCAGGTTGGTAACAACAAATACCGCTGCTATGGTCATCACACCGGCACCTGCTGCAATCTTCTTTACGTGCTTTTTAACAAAATCAATCATAATCAATACAATTCCTTATTAATAGTAACGTATAGAGAAATTATACATTACAAACCGCCTGATTTAAACCCAAATCAGGCGGTTTTCACATAATCTTCAAATTGTGTTCTAATTACAGCCAATGCCTACAGGCCGTATTCCTCAGCCAGTTTTTTGAAGCCGGGCATTGAATTTTCAATGGTTTCGTGGGATACACAGTAAGCCAGCCTCACATAACCGGGGGCCATAAATGAAGCGCCGTTGACCATCAATATGTTGTATTTCCTGGCCGCTGAACAGAATTCAGACGCATCATCTACGGGTGATTTAACAAAAAGATAAAATGCTCCCTGCGGCATCACGCATTCGAAGCCGCACTTTGTAAGCCCATCGTACAGGGTCTTCCTGTTTCTGTCATAATATTCCAGATTTACCTTGGAATCTATGCAGCGTGCCACCAGCTTCTGCTGTATGGCAGGAGCGTTGACTGCCCCGCTTATCCTGTTGATGGCTGTAACGGTATCGAATACCAGCTCGCTTTCCTCCATGTCAGGCGGAACCACCAGATATCCGATTCTTTCGCCCGGCAGCGACAGTGATTTGCTATAGGAATATACCACGAAGGTGTTATCGTAGTATTTTGTCACATAGGGCACGTCTATGCCGTCATATGCCAGCTCTCTATACGGTTCGTCCGAGATCAGGAATATTGCTCTGCCGTATTCCTTCTGTTTTCTTTCCAATACTTCCGCTATATCTTTGATTGTCTTCTCCGAGTAAACAACGCCTGTAGGATTGTGAGGCGTATTTATCAGGACGGCTCTCGTCTTTTCATTTATGCATTCCTCCAGACGCTCCATGTCAGGCATGAAGTGCTCATCAGTCTGACATGGCACCACCACGCCGTCATAATTCTTCACATACCAGTTGTATTCCAGGAAGTACGGTGCAAAGATGACAACCTCCTCACCCGGATTGAGTATAGCCTTCAGCGCTATATTGAGAGCACTGGCGGCGCCCACCGTCATAAGTATGTTTCCGGCATTAAATGATGTTCCGTGAAGCTTGTTGAGATGTGATGCTATGGTTTCACGAACATCCTCATAGCCGGCGTTGGACATGTATCCGTGAAGCTCCATGGAGGCTGTCTCGTCTACTATATCCTTTATGGCCTGATTTATCTCGTCAGGCACCGGGGCATCGGGGTTTCCCAGGCTGAAATCGAATACGTTTTCCTTGCCGTATTTGGCTCTCAGCTTATTTCCTTCCTCAAACATCTGACGAACTGCCGAGTTGTTCGCCATCAGCGGTTTCATTCTTTCTGCTATCATTGGTTTATCCTTCCTGATCTCATATATTTTGACCTGACCTGCCGCCCTCATAAGGCATGCCGAATCAGATTTATTTCAGATTTTTTGCCAGATTGCACACGAAGTCCTGTACATTGGTGACTATGCCCTTGGCTGCAAGGCTTCCTCTGTCTCCCAGCTTGTTTACAGCAAACTCCGAGGTATCTATTGTATAGAAATACACCGGCCTTATACTTCCGTCCTCCATCACCCTGTAGCTTGGCGTCATGTTGCCTGCAGCGATGGTATGAAGCACAGTGGCCATTCCTATCACCGTGGTTGCCTTCCTGATATGACTCCTTATGGCGTCCTGTCCTATGTAAGCATGCTCATACACCTCAGGCAGCGGCCCGTCATCTCTTATGGAACCGTTCAATACAAATGGCACGTTGTTCTTGACGCAGCTGTATATTATGCCGTCGTTTATATTCTCATTCTCTATAAATGCCGGTATTGAGCCGTAAAGGTTCACTTTGTTGATGGTGTCGATATGATTGTAATGTCCGTTGAAATGCGGCTTCTGAGTACCTATGTTCACACCCAGCGCCGTTCCCAGATATGCCGCCTCCAGATCATGGGTAGCCAGAGCATTTCCGGCAAGAAGGGCGTTTACATAGCCCTTTTCCACCAGTGTTGAAAATGCTTTCCTCGCTTCTGCATCGAAGGCGCAGGCAGGGCCCAGTATCCATACGATATTTCCATGCGCCTTCTCATGCTCGAGGAGCTCGTAAAGGCTGGTGTAATCGTATGAAAACGCTGTCTCCCTGCTTCTGCTCTGACGGAAAGAAAAGGCACTCCTTTCATTCTCGTCCTGATCCGGGAAGATGAAGCTGTTGTCGTTGACATAGATGCCTTCCTCGCACTTTTCTGTTCTTCCCAGAAAGATCATATCTCCTTTTCTTATGTTTCTGAATTCCCTTACAAATATTTCACCCTTATCGTATACAGCTACGCAATCCATTCTGGAATCTTTGGGCAGAAGCCATTTGTCACCCACCTTGAAATACTCGGGGAATATCGACATGGCGTGGAAACCGTCAGGCGCTGCCATATCCTTGGGCGCAGGAGCCATTTCCGCTTCCGGTGCATTAACGAACATCTCCTGTGTAAAATCAGGTGTAACATATCTGGCCAATTCAAAACCCATATCAGATCGCCTTCTCTCTTTTTTCTTCTTTATCTTCCGCTATCGTCTATTTCTTCTCTATTTTGTCTACTCCCATGTAAGGTCTCAGCACCTCAGGTATTACCACCGAGCCGTCGGCCTGCTGGTAATTTTCCAGGATAGCTGCCACGGTTCGTCCGACTGCCAGACCTGAGCCGTTGAGGGTATGAACGAACTCCGGCTTGCCTTTTTCCGCAGGTCTGAACCTGATGTTGGCTCTCCTTGCCTGGTAGCTTTCAAAGTTACTGCAGGATGATATCTCAACGTATCTGCCGTAGCTTGGCATCCACACTTCGATGTCGTATGTCATGGCCGAGGAGAAGCCCAGATCTCCCGTTGAAAGCCTTACTACTCTATACGGGATATTCAGCTTCTGCAGCACCTTTTCCGCTGCAGCAGTCAGTGACTCCAGCTCGTCATATGACGTCTCAGGCTTAACGAATTTTACCAGTTCCACCTTGTTGAACTGGTGCTGTCTGATGAGACCTCTGGTATCTCTTCCGGCAGATCCCGCTTCCTTTCTGAAGCATGGCGTATATGCCGTATAGTATACAGGAAGCTCTGCTTCATCCATTATCTCGTTCATCCTGAGATTTGTTACAGGAACCTCTGCCGTAGGAATCAGGAAGAAGTCCTTTGCAGGCACATGGAACATGTCGTCTTCAAACTTAGGAAGCTGTCCTGTTCCCGTCATGGCATCTCTGTTCACCATGAAAGGCGGGAGTATTTCCGTGAATCCGTTTTCCTCGGTATGGAGGTTCAGCATGAAGTTGATCACCGATCTTTCCAGTCTTGCTCCCAGTCCCTTGTATACTGTAAATCTGGCTCCCGATATCTTGGCTGCTCTTTCGAAATCCAGTATGTCGAGGTCTGCACCTACATCCCAGTGAGCCTTCTGCTCAAAATCGAATTCGCGTGGCTCGCCCCACTTTCTCAGCTCTACGTTGTCGCTGTCGTCCTCGCCTACCTGAACATTCTCGTTAGGCGTATTCGGTATATTGAGCAGAGTATCCCTGAGCTTTGCTTCCACCTCGCTGACCTGAGCGTCGAGAGTCTTTATCTCCTCCGACAGCTTTTTCATTTCAGCCATCAGCTCCGTAGTGTCCTCTCCTGCCTTTTTCAGAGCAGGGATTTCCTTGGACTTGACGCTCTGATGGTTTTTCATCTGCTCTACCTTTGCCAGAAGCGCGCGCCTTTCCTTATCGAGCTCCAGCACATTATCTATCCCGAAGTCGCCTTGACATCTTTTCTCCACCGCCGCTTTAACATTTTCAAAATCTTCTCTTATTCTCTTGAGATCTAACATCCTACCATCTCCTCTACTGTTTAAAATAAATTCTTTTTATAAATTATGTACAATTCAGTGAGCTCGCTTACCTTTTCCTGCATCTCGATCTGAAGCTCCGATGCCTTTTCATATTTTCCTTCATCGAGAGCTCTCTTGATGCGTGTAAGCAGGCAGTAATCATCGAGGGTATCTCTTCCCAGCTGATTCCTCAGTCTCTGTATCTTCTCCCAGTTGCTTCTGTCATAGTCAACACAGTCGGTATCGTCGTGAGCCTTGCTGCATGCCCTTACAAGATCCATTATATCCGGGATTATCCTGTTATGCAGCTCCGTTGCCCACTGGTCGAGAATGGCTTCCTTATATGACTCCAGCGCAATATCAGTCATAACATCGTCCCTCTTAAAGATCTCCAGCTTTTCCGGATATCTGTCGAAGGCCTTGATGTTCTCCCAAACCGTGCTCGGAGCCTTTCCGAAGAACTTGTCTCTCTCCTCCTGAGTGTATTCATCGAATACATCCTTTTCGCTTCTGTATATCCTGTCCTTATCAAGGTAGAAGTCTTCCTCCCCGTATCCTTTGGAAATGGATTTTTCCAGTTCCTCAGGAGTCTTGCCATGCTCGAGAGCTTCCTTTATGCCGTCCAGCATCGCCATATACGATGCGGCAATCACCAGGTAAGTGTTGCTCTTAGGATTAGGCGATCTCAGCTCGAATCTGGTCGCCATCGGATTACCCACCTCTCTTACCAGGCCTACCAGCACTGTCCTGTTTCTTGAAGGCAGCTTGGCATTATGACCAAGTGAGGTCACTGTACATACAGGCGCTTCATATCCCGGCTTCAATCTGTTGAGTGAATCGTTGGTAGAGCTTACGAATGGATTTACCACATCGTAGTTTTTAAGCAGCCCCATCAACGCACCGAAGCCTATAGGGCTCATAAACTGATTCTCAGCATCGGATGGCGCAAAAAGGTTAACACGTCTGCCGTCCTTGAGCTTTGCGGCAACGCCCATATGCGTATGCTCTCCGTTTCCGGCAACGCCCTCCATAGGCTTGGCCATGAAGGTCACTTCAAGTCCGTATGTTCTGAAAATATCTCTTACAACGTATTTTATCTGATTTTCGTTATCTGCAGCCTGCACAGCAGAGGAGTATTTCCAGTCTATTTCAAGCTGCTCCATAACGTGATCGTAATTCCCTGAATTGCCCAGCCTTGCCTTGACGCCGCCGACCTCCTTATGGGCCATCTCCATTTCAAAGCCGTATTTCTGAAGAACCAGCATCGCTTCCTCCAACGCCGTTCGTACAGAACCCGTGGTCCTTTTCCAGTACTGCTCCTTCAGCATCTGTGCTGTACTCAGCTGTTCTCTGTCCGCATCATCATCAGGAGTCTTGACCCAGAACTCCAACTCTGTAGCCGCTGTTATCACGATCTCCTCTATATCATCGACATTATCTATGTCTATATAATTGAATACATATGGATTGTCTCTGAGAAGCTGCATCATATCTTCCTTGAAGTTGTAGACAGCATCCCTCAGGATGACTCTTGAACCTACTCTCTCCGAATCATTGTGTATCAGAGACGATGGTATTCTCAATGTTCCCACAGGAAGTCCCGTATATGTGTCAGGATAGTTGAAATTGTGATCCACGAACCAATTGGCAGTGACATCGGGGATGATGTCTACCTTGGCATTGTTCAGCTTTGCGATTTTAGGGAGCACAACACTGGAGCCGTCTGTCTGTACGCCTGTCTTCAGGAATGTTTCTATATCCTTGAGGAATTCCTCCACAGGAATCTTTTCGTCGGTGTCGTGTCCTCCTACATCTATACCCACAAGGGATACGAATTTAACTTCGGGATGCTCCTGAAGCGTTTTCCTTATATCCTCAGGGGAGTGTTTGTCTGCCGGTAACGTGTAGAGCATTTTATTCAAATCATACGATAACATACTGGGGCCTCCTTAGGTGCCATTTATTTTACTATTCGGAAAATAAGTCAGAACATCCCCGCACGACCTTCGGGCTGACGGGAATGTCCTGAACAATTACATTATTAATTTAGCATATTCAAATATCTTTCAAGCTCGTTGAGGTACTCGCCGTACTTAGCCCAGTCGCCGTTCTGCTGAGCCTGCTGTGCATTGTTGAAGGCTTCCTGAGCGTTCGCTATTATTTCGCTCTGGCTCAGCTCTTCGCTGCCGCCGGAGGAAGCTCCGCTTTCGTCCTCTTCACTGCCGCCGCTCTCCTGAGCGCTTCCTTCACCGAAGAGCGAGTTGAGCGCCTCGGCAAGGGTTGCTTCGTAAGCGATCCTGTCTCCGTATACAACGATTACTCTCTTAACCTCAGGGATACTGGAGTTGGTTGCTTCCAGATACACAGGTTCGATATAAAGGAGCGAATCCTCTATCGGTACTATGAACAGGTTACCTCTGCTGTAGGTGGAGCCCGACGAATTCCAAAGTGAGAATTCCTTTGAAATTTCAGTATTCTGGTCAATCTGGGCCTCAACCTGCATAGGTCCGTATACCGTCTTGCTCTTAGGCATCTGGTACAGCACCAGATTACCGTATTCATCGCCGTCACTTCTTGCCACCAGAAGCCCCATCAGGTTTTTCTTATCCTTAGGAGTGAACGGAATCGTATTGACGAATTCCGCCTTTTCTTCGCCAGGAAGCTTCATGATGTAGTAGTTCGGCGTCATCTTCTGTTCCTTCGTTCCGTAAATCTCGCTGGAGATTTCCCAAAGGTCCTCGTTCTGATAGAATACCTTCACATCGTTCATGTGGTATCTCTGATATACCTGTGCCTGTATATTCAAAAGCGTATTCGGATATCTGATGTGGGCCTTTATCTCTGCCGGCATATCCTCAATACCCTTGAACAAGTCAGGATATATGCTCTTAAAGGTCTGAGCAATAGGATCTTCTTCATCCACCACATAATACGTTGTTGTACCGTCATATGCATCGATGACAACCTTCACGGAGTTTCTGATATAGTTGGTTGGACTCTCTGCTGCATACGGCTCAGAGTATGGATACATGGATGTATATGTGTATGCATCGATTATCCAGTAGAGCTTGCCGTTTTCAGTTATCATGTAAGGGTCATTGTCGTATTCAAGATACGGCATTATCTCCTTGACTCTCTGGTTGATGTTTCTGTTGATTATGATCCTTGAGTCGCTGTTGATGTTGCTGGAAACCAGCATCTTAAGGCTCTTTTCTCTTACAGCGAACATGAACCTGTTGAGCAGTCCCAGATCGATGCCTGCATCGCCTTTATACTTGGTATACTTGTTGCTGTTGCCGTCAGGGTAGTCAAACTCTTCCTCCGACGTGTTTACCAGCACATAGTTGTTCGTCAGCTCTCCGAAATAGATCTCAGGCTGTGTGATATCTATTTCTTCAACCGATGACTTCGGAGGGATTCCTCCGATGAGAACATCAGGCTGGCCGCTGGCTGTGATCTTGTCTACTCTCGAAAGAGTAACTCCGTACCCGTGAGTATACTTCAGATGCTTGTTGAGCCATGTATCGCTGATCTTTTCCTCATCGATTTCTCTGGCCGAAAGATATGTCTGAGTATAATCACCGTTAATATTGTATCTGTCGACATCCACGTCATTGAATGAATAGTACTGTCTTATACTTTCAGTCTGGTTGTAGAATGTCTTCGTCGGAGCATAGTCGTTGATTCTGATGTTGGATATGGTCTCGCTGTTGTTGCTTATGTCTTCGCTTGTCAGATCCTCTGTAGCTGCAAAGCTCTTCATATCGACATCGTTGAGATCATATGCGTACTGTGTATATTCAATGTTTCTTTCAAGGTATTTGCTTTCCTTGTTTATTTCATCAGGAGTTACTATCAGGTTCTGCACCAGTATTGAAGCTCCCGTTCCACCCAGTCCTATGACCAGCATGAGAACAGGTGCTATCACTGCAGGCTTAACCTTTCTCTTGGCAATACCTACAGCAAGGCCTATGGCGGCGATTACGGACAGCACTATGATGGCTCTGTAAACCCACAGGGTTATGTTTACATCCGTAAAGCCGGCGCCGTAAACTGCTCCCGTGCTTCCGAACAGCAGGTTGTACTGCTTGAGGAAGAAGTTGACTCCTACCATTATAAAGAACAGTACGCCCACTATTATCAGCTGCTTTTCAGCTATGGATATAAGCATTTTGAAGTTGTTATCGTCAAACTGCTTTTTCTTCTTAGGCGCTCTGTTGAAAGAGCCCTTCTTATTGAACTGACCGGCGAACTTGCCGAATATGTCGTTCATGTTGCCGAAGCCCTGGCTGAATCCGCCTGTATTGAAGCCGCTGCCGTCATATCTGTCCTCATCAGGCTCTTCATTGTATGAATCGTCTTCCGTCTCTTCAAATATCTGCGGCGTTCTCATGGAAAGAAGCACCGAATAGTATATCACCGTCAGAAGAGCAAATGCTATCAAAAGCAGGATGATAAGCTCATTGGCCGATTCGATGAATCCCAGCTTGAATACATAGAATGATATGTCCTTATCAAACAGCGGATCCTTTATATCGAAGCTGCTGCTGTTGGTAAACTGCAGGAACTGAAACCACATCCTGGTAACTGCGAAATACGTCGTAACACCTCCGTATATTGCAGCAAGCCCCCAGGAGATCAGATTCAATCTGCCGTGATTTACTTCCTCGTTTGACACAACCTTCTTGATATATCCTCTCTTGAGAAACTTGAGATATACATATGCAAGAAATGTTACGATCACGAATACCGGTATACCGATTTTCAGCTGTGTGAAAAGCTTGGTAAAGAATACCGATACATAATCAAGCTCCTTAAACCACAGGAAATCCGTTATGAATCCTATAAGCATCAGGAATAGAAGAAGCACCAGCAAGATGGCGATTATCAACCCTTTGATGCCCAACTTTCTCTTTTTCTTCTCTTTTGTCAAAATTATCCTCCTCTTTTTATCTCTCTACCTTATACCTCAGTAATGCCTATATATAACCGCATGGATATATGTTGATTTTTCATCTATTCTTTAATCTTTTCTTCGAAGGCTTCTGTACATTTGTCCCAGTGGGTGTGGTCTATAACGATATTCTTCACCGTCAGGCTGGGCTCTGCGCATTGGGAATCGCTATTTTACCTGCTTCACTCATTTCCCTTCACCTATCCATATAGCAATGATCATATTTCGTAGCAGGCAGTCATTTTCATGACAAACTCCTTTTCAGGATACATGGAGTATACCTTTTTAACTGTATTGTCTCCAACCGTCTCTCTGACCCAGACATAATAGTTAGTCCCTGCCTGCCTGATTTCACCGATTTCAAGCTTTTTGAAATCACCGTCCATGGACGTTCCCTTAAGGGCTGCAGTCTCATTGTACAGCGGAGTTTCAGTCTTTATCATCTTGAGCGCTTTTTCATCGCCATCATTCATCAGATTGACTTTATTGGATTCAAAAGCTATTATCTGGCCTACAACCTGTTCATCGTAGTATACGGGATAATTCTTATCGTCCCTTCCCCACTCAACAACGGTCATAGGCGTTGATAGGACCAGGTCCGAAATGTTGCCCTCAGCGTCGGGATCATGTACGAGATCATCGCTATATACAATGCTTTCTATATTACCATCCTTGTTCTTGCCTATCTGTGCATTGATCAGCTCTGTCTTATCCTCCATAGGCTCTGTTCTTACCTGGGCTGCAATAACGCTATATTCCGTATCATCACCTGTGATAAGCTGTATAACTTTATTGAGCTGATTATCTATAAATTCTGCCGCCTTGCTCTGAGGAGCCAGGAATCTGATTCCCATTCCTATAACTTCCACAGCAAGGATTATTATGAGGATAACGAGAATGACCTTCAGGACTATTCTTCCCTTTCCGCCTTCTCTGGAGTCTCTGTCATCTGTATCATAATCATCGTCTTCTTCTATGTAATCTCTCTTTGCTTTTTTTCTTGCAGCCTTTTCTTCCTTGGCTCTTTCCTTTTCAAGTCGCTTCTGCTCTTTTGCTCTTTCCTTGAGCTCTTTTTTAGAAAGCTCCTCATCATCGCCATAGAAGCCGTTATCGTAAAAATCATCGGAAGCCTGCTTTTCAGCTGCTCTTCCAGCCGCTACCATGTCGTTTCCATAGCTGTCAAAATCGTTTGCCGGAGCCTCGCTCAGCGCTTCTTCCTGAGGCATGAACATCGTATCGTTAAGTCCCGGCTTATCCTCCATAAGAGGTACTTCCTCCTGAGCAGGCTTAAGCTCCTCTTCAGCGTTTACAGGAGTAAGCTCCTCAAACTGGCTGAGAAGCTCTTCAAGATCGTCTGCAGGCTGTGCAGGCTCCTTGAAGTCCATCGGCTGTGGCTCATGCGCCTGCTCTTCTGCTTCCAGAATGTTGTCATTTCCGGCATTTTCCAGACTGTTGAAAAAGTCATCATCGTCTACCGCTGCCGGTGCTGGCTTTATCTTTCTGGCAACTCTCGTCGCCTCGTTGAGGCCTGCTGCTATATCTTTTTTACTTATCACTCTCGTCTTGGTGAGATCATCTGAAGAGAGCATAGTATTTCTTCCCGTTACAGGCTTTGCCTCTTCTTCAAGCTTAACGTCAGTAGACTCCACTTTTTCATCAAGCTCGGAGAAGAAGGCATCCCTTGCCCTTGCCATTTCGTTTATCTGGTTGATAGTTTCCTTATGGGCTTTGGATGCGTCGTTGTTTTTATCTGCATCATACAAAGCGGTACCGCTTCTCAGGCTGGCAACAGCTGCTCTGATCTTGGCTTCTTCCTGCTCTCGTAATCTTGCAGTATGCTCAAGGACTTTTCTGGCTTCCTCCTGGGCAACGGCCTGGTCTGCCTCCTGAGCAAGAAGCCTTCTCTTTTCCTCCAGCTGACGCTGAGCCTCTTCGGCTTCCATTCTCTTTCTTTCCTGCTCAGCCTTGAACTGAGCTTCGGCTTCAGCAGCAATTCTTGCCTCCTGCTGTGCCCTTATCTTTGCCGCCTCCTGAGCTGCCTTAAGGTCTGCTTCAGCTCTGAGCCTTGCTTCTTCTTCAACTCTGGCTCTCGCTTCTGCCTCTGCAATACGACGAGCTTCCTCTTCAGCTCTCAGTCTGGCTTCTTCCTCAGCTCTCAGCTTGGCTTCCTCTTCGGCCCTCAGTCTGGCTTCTTCCTCAGCTCTAAGCCTGGCTTCTTCTTCGGCTCTAAGCCTGGCTTCCTGTTCAGCCCTTATTCTAGCTTCCTCCTCGGCTCTAAGCTTGGCCTCTTCTTCGGCCCTGAGCCTTGCTTCTTCGGCAGCCTTTATCCTCAACTCTTCTTCTGCCTTGAGTCTGGCTTCCTCTTCAGCACGTTTTTTTGCTTCTGCTTCCAAACGCGCTTCCTCAATGGCTGCGAGCCTAGCCTCTTCCTCAAGTCTGTGTGCTTCCCTTGCCGCTTCCTGAGCCTCTATACGCTGAAGCACATCCGATTCGAATGCTTTTGGCTGATAAGGCTTTACTATTCCTTCCTTTTCAAGGAAGGCTTCCATGGAGGAATCTTCAAGTCTCGTATTGAATCTTTCTTCTGCCAGCTTCTCTGCCTGTGACAGCTCATGCTCAATGGCATTTCCTGCCTTCACTCTCTCATATTCACTGTTGATAAGCTTCTGAAACGCTTCATTCTTGCTGTTGAAGGTATAGAATTTGTCTATCCTCTCTGCAGCGCTCATCTCTTCCGGAGTTTTCTGCTGCTCAGCCGGCCTGAGGATCTCTTCTTCAAGAGTTTTGCCTGTAACAACATTCTGCTCAGGCTGTATTATCGGCTCAGCTCCTCTAGGAGCTTCTGCAATGGACGCAGGATCGGCATTCCAGTTAAAGTTTATGTCCTCCGTCTTAGCCACATTGTTCCTATCGGGATATTCCGATACATCCCATTGAAATTCCTCGAAAATCGGTTTTCGCACAACAGGCTCCTCGATTTCCGGCTGTGATTCTGCTCCTGCATTTACACCTGGTTCCGGCGCAGCCGGAGCAGCGGCAGGTTCTACAGGACTTCCGCAATGATTACAAAATCTAGAGCCCTCCAAAATCTCACTTCCGCAATTTCTACAATACATACGTTCCTCCTTCTGGCATAACTATTCTTTTATCAGCTCTTCCAGTTCTTCAGCTGTGTATCTTCTCCCGCTTCTACCTGTAATATATTCTTCTGCCGGTTCTACGCTTTTATCATCAAACAGTACTTCGTCCATACCATCCAAATCATCGAACCCCAGAAAATCAAAGCTTATCTCTTCTTTGTCATCTGCTGCTGTGTCTTCAATACTTCCTATGCCGCTTAAATCGATTTCATCGAACTCACCGCCGCTGTCGTAGATATCGGCCGCGGCAACCCCGGCATTTGCACCTGGCTCTTCAATTATGTCGCTTACATCATCCACGGCTTGGGTTGGTGCTGCCGCTTCCTCCTTTACTCTTGCTGCAGAAACTTCAGCCATATAGTGAACATCTTCATTTAGATCCATCGCTATATCGTTTCTCTCTCTCAGCTCTCCCACCAACTCCTGAGATATTTTATTTATGGATTTTTCAATGGCCTTTAGGCTCTCTGTGCGCCTTTTGCTTTCTTTTTTCACCACTATGACTGCGACTATGCATATCACAATGAAAAATACTGCTACGGCAATCAGTGCAATCCCGATCATCGTCATTGTTGAATCTCCTGATATGTATACATTATAACGTGCCCTGCAGAAAGCTTGTTTACTGCATAAATGCACGATTTTATACTTCTTAACATTATACTATAACTATGTGGCGATTTCAAACCTATATGCAAAAAAGGCAGAGTAT